>JAOPYB010000385.1 GCA_025964835.1 Nocardioides sp.
CCTATGCTGTCGCGGGTGATCTTCAAGCGTGTGGGTGACGGCCGTCCCTACCCCGAGCACCGGCTGGGCTCCGGTGACTGGGCAGCGCTGCCCCCGCGGCAGGTCCGCCTCGACGAGCTGATCACCACCAAGGACACCCTCCAGCTGGCGGCGCTGCTCGACGAGGACGGCACGTTCTACGGCGACCTGTTCGCCCACGTCGTCGAGTGGCGCGGCGAGCTCTACCTCGAGGACGGCCTGCACCGGGCGCTGCGCGCGGCCCTGCTGGACGAGGACTCGACGTTCTACGGCGACCTGTTCGCCCACGTCGTCGAGTGGCGGGGCGAGTACTACCTCGAGGACGGCCTGCACCGGGCACTCCGGGCCGCCCTCCAGCAGCGTCACGTCCTGCACGCGCGCGTCCACCCGCTGGCCGGCTGATGCGCCAGGGAGCCCGCACGGCGGTCACCGTGACGGTGCTCGGGGTCATCCTCGTGCTCGGCGCACTGTGGGGCTGGGCCGCACTCACGGAACCCTTCCCGGGCAAGGCCGACGTGCCCACCTGCGTGGACCGCCATGTCGCCGCCGGCGACAAGGTCTACCCCGACCAGGTCGTCGTGAGCGTCTTCAACGCCGGCACCCGCGAGGGTCTCGCCGGACGCACCATGCAGCTCCTCACCGACCAGGGCTTCGCCGAGGGCGACAGCGGCAACGCGCCCGACGGCGCGGACGTGGCGACCGCCGAGGTCTGGACCGACGACGCGTCGAACCCCGCGGTCCGCCTGGTCGCCGCACGCCTGGGCCCCGACACGTTGGTCGTCGAGCGGAAGTCCGCCGGCGCCGGCGTCGTGGTCGTGGTCGGTGACGGTTTCGACAAGCTGGTCAAGGGCCGCCAGTTCGCCAGGGCCCGCGAGGACTCCTCGATCTGCAGCCCGCCCACCGGCTGAGCCCTACTTCGTACGTCGATCGCCGAGCCACTGTGCGAGTCGGCCGCCGTCGCTCACCTGGCGCAGCCGCTGCTCGGTGTGGTCGCGCAGGCGGCGCGGCGTCACGACCAGCAGGTCGTCGCCGTGCCGGAGCACCGTGCGCCGCTCGGGCACCAGCGTCTCGCCGTCGCGGATCACCATCGCGACCGACGACCCCTTGGGCAGCCGCAGCTCGCCGACCTCGACGCCGTGCATCCGCGAGGCCGGGCTGATCGTGACCTGGAGCAGGTCGGCCGCGATCCGCTCCAGCGGGGCGGCCTCGACCTCGAGCCCCCGCGGCTCCGAGCGCCGCGCCACCTTCAGGACCCGGG
Source organism: Nocardioides sp. (assembly GCA_025964835.1). Taxonomy (GTDB): domain Bacteria; phylum Actinomycetota; class Actinomycetes; order Propionibacteriales; family Nocardioidaceae; genus Nocardioides. The sequence continues at coordinate 1,277 of JAOPYB010000385.1, forward strand.
CCACGAGCGGCAGCGTCGGGCCGGTCAGCAGCGTGTAGACGACGACCATGACGAAGACGAGGTCGAAGAGGCGCTGGGAGCCGTCCACGCCCGCCGCCAGCGGGATCGTCGTCAGGACGATCGGGACCGCGCCCCGCAGCCCGGCCCACGACAGGAACGACAGCTCGCGCCACGGCATCGGCTGGACCACCGCGCTCACGAGGACCGACAGCGGCCGCGCGACGAAGGTCAGGACCAGGCCCGCGGCGATCGCGAGGCCCACGATGGACAGGGTGATCCGGCCGGGCGACAGCAGCAGGCCGAGCATCACGAAGAGGCCGATCTGCGCCAGCCAGGCGACCCCCTCCGCGAACGACCGGGTCGCCTGGCGGTGCGGCAGCTCGCTGTTGCCGAGGACCAGGGCGCAGACGTAGACCGCGGCGAAGCCGGACGCGTGCACGGCCGCGGCAGCGCCGTACGCGAGGAACGTGAGGGTCAGGACGGCGAGGGGGTAGAGGCCGGAGGACGGCAGGGCCGCGCGGCGCATGATCCAGGCGCCCCCGAAGCCGACCGCCAACCCGAGCAGCACACCGACGACCAGCTCGAAGACGATGATGCCGAAGGTGCCGAGCGCGCCGTTGTCGGCGACCGCGCCGGTCGAGATCAGCGTCACCAGCACCACGGTCGGTGCGTCGTTGAGACCGGACTCGGCCTCCAGGGGGCCGGTCAGCCGTCGGGGCAGGGGCACCACCCGCAGGACCGAGAACACGGCCGCCGCATCCGTGGGCGAGGTGACCGCACCGAGGAGCACCGCGAGCTCCCAGGACAGGCCGAGGAGGAAGTGCCCCGCGAGCGCGACCACGGTCACCGACACGGCCACGCCCAGGGTCGCGAGGGAGAGCCCGAGCCTCATCGACGGCCGGGCCTCGCGCCAGCTGGTGGTGAGACCACCTTCGGCGAGGATGACGGCCAGCGCGGCGAAGCCGAGCGAGTGGGCGAGCTCGGCGTTCTCGAAGGTGATGCCGGCGCCGGCCTCGCCGAGCACGACGCCCATGAGGAGGTAGATCAGCAGGCTGGGCAGCCCGGCGCGGGACGAGATCCGGACCGCCAGGATGGCCAGGAAGGTGACCGCGGAGCCCACCAGGACGAAGGTGTCGAGCTGGTGGACGTCGAACGTCACAAGTCACCTCGCGTGGAGCAGGGGCGGCGGATACGCAGTCTATCGGTGCGCGGGGCCGCTCCTCGCCGCGCTCAGGTCGTGGGGGTGTACCCGGGCCGCCCGGAGGCGTCCCAGTCCTCCCAGAACGACGTGAACTCCTCGCCGAGGAACGGGTCGCCTCCGGTCATCGCGATCCCCCCGCGCCGCACGGTCCAGTCCCAGGGCGCGAGCGCCTGGGCGGCCGCCAGGTGGGTCTTCGCGGCGTCCGTGCGCCCGATGCGCTGCAGGTGCGCGGCGATCCGGCGCTCGGCCAGCGCGCGCTGCTCGTCGTCGGTGCGCTCCGCGGCCGCCACGTGCGCGCTGTCGGGGAGCTCACCGTTCCGGACCCAGCGGCGCAGGGCCTCGTGGTGCTGCTCGCTCGGGATCTTGGTGAACTCCACGAACTGGTCGTCACCCGGCGCGATGGTCGGGGGCTTGACGATGTTGTCGTCCTCGTCGACCCAGACGACGGAGGGGACGTTCGTGATGCCGTAGCGCTCGGCGGTCACGTGGGCGGCGTCCACCGCGACCGGGTACGTCGGGTGGCCGGCCTCGATCCACGGCCGCGAGTCCTCGGGGTCGTTGTCGAGCGCGACCGAGAAGAGCCGCAGGCCCGAGTCCGCGAGCTCGTCCTGGACGCGCTGCCAGCCCGCGAGCTCGTGGCGGCACCCGCACCAGGACGCCCAGGTGACGAGCACCCGCTTGCTGCCGGAGAGGTCGTCGAACGAGACCCGGTTGCCGTCGACGTCCACGAGGGTGAGACTCGGTGCCTTGCCGTCGACCAGGTCCCGGTGCCGTGACTCCGCGGACGGGGCCAGGGCGGCGACCGACTCGGCCTCGTCGTGGGCCACGAGGAGCCCGAGCGCCCCGGCCCACCGGTCCAGGTCGATCCGGGTCCCGTCGTCGGGGTGGGCGACCGCGCGACCGAGGAGCGGGACGCACACGTCTCCCCGGCACAGGCCGACCGGCTTGAGGGTCCAGCCGGTCGCGGCGGCGAGGTCGGCGCCGTCGACGTACCCGCCGCGGAGGGCCACCTCGTGCGCGCGGCCGTCGACGTCGATGAGGGTCAGCACGAGGCCGAGGATCGCACGAAACTGAAACTTGTTCTAGATTTGCGGCATGAGCTCCGAGCCCGCCCCGTCCGGCCTCACGGTCCCCGAGGTCCTGCCCGCCTCGTCGCTGGGCGCGGACAGCGAGTCCTACGACGTCGTGGTCGTGGGGTTCGGCATCGCCGGTGGGTGCGCCGCCCTCGAGGCGGCCCGGGCGGGTGCCCGGGTGCTGCTGCTCGAGCGCGCCGCGGTGCACGGCGGCACCTCGAGCATGTCCGGTGGCCACTTCTACCTGGGTGGCGGCACGGCGGTGCAGCGCGCCACCGGCCACGAGGACTCGGTCGAGGCGATGTACGACTATCTCCTCGCCACATCGAAGGACCCCGAGCCCGACAAGATCAGGGCCTACTGCGAGGGCTCGGTCGAGCACTTCGACTGGCTGGAGGCGCTGGGCTTCGAGTTCGAGCGGTCGTACTTCCCGGGCAAGGCCGTGATCCAGCCGGGCACCGAGGGCCTGATGTTCACCGGCAACGAGAAGGTGTGGCCCTACCGCGAGCAGGCCACCCCGGCCCCGCGCGGGCACAAGGTCCCGGTCCCCGGTGACACCGAGGGCACCAGGCTGGTCATGGACCTGCTCCGCTCGCGGGTCGAGGAGGCCGGCGTCGAGGTCCGCTACGAGACCGGCGCCACCAACGTCGTGCAGGACGGCTCCGGCGCCGTCGTCGGCCTCGCCTGGCGGCGCTTCACGGAGTCCGGCCTCGTGCGCGCGGGCACGGTCGTGATCGCCGCGGGCGGCTTCGTGATGAACGCCGACATGGTCGCGGCGCACACGCCGGCCCTCGGGTCGAAGCTGTTCACGCTGGGATCGACGTACGACGACGGCCTGGGGATCCGGCTCGGCTCCTCGGTCGGTGCCGAGCTGCTACACATGGACGAGCCGTTCATCACGGCGCCGTTCTACCCCCCGTCGGGGCTGGTCACCGGGCTGATCGTGAACAAGCGCGGTGAGCGGTTCGTGGCCGAGGACAGCTACCACGCGCGGACGTCGTTCCACGTGCTCGCGCAGCCGGACCATGCGGCGTACCTCATCGTCGACAGCGAGCACGTCGAGCACCCGACGATGCCCCTCGTGCCGTTCCTCGACGGCTACGAGACCCCTGCCGAGATGGAGGCGGGGCTCGGGCTGCCCGAGGGGTCGCTGGTGGCGACCCTGGAGCGCTACAACGAGCACGCGGCGCGCGGCGAGGACCCCGACTTCCACAAGCACCCCGACTGGCTGGCACCCCAGGCCACCGGACCGTGGGGGGTCTTCGACCTGACCCTCGGCCATGCGCTGTACGCCGGCTTCACGCTCGGGGGGATGCGCACCAGCGTGGACGGCGAGGTGCTGCGAGCGGACGGCTCCACGATCGCCGGCCTCTACGCCGCGGGCGCCTGCGCCTCCAACCTCGCCCAGGACGGTGTCGGCTACTGTTCCGGCACCCAGCTCGGCGAGGGGTCGTTCTTCGGGCGCCGGGCGGGTCGCGCCGCCGCGGGAGTTTCATCGGCCGGCCGATGAAGATGTCGGAGGGACGGCGGAGGTTCATCGTCCCTCCGAGGGTTTCATCGGTCGGCCGACAAAACTCCCCATCCGCCGCGTTTGCGTAAGGTCCGCATCGTGAACCGACTCCAGGTGGCCACCAGGGCCAACGTGCCGCCGTTCCACGTGATGGACCTGCTGGCGGCGGCGTCGACCCGGCAGCGGACCCACGGCGACCTGCTCAACCTCCTCGCCGGCCAGCCGAGCACCGGCGCGCCCGCCCCGGTGCGCGACGAGGCGATCCGGCTGCTCGGGACCGGCGACCCGCTGGGCTACACGCCCGCGACCGGGATCCTCGAGCTGCGCGAGGCCATCGCCGG
>JAOPYB010000493.1 GCA_025964835.1 Nocardioides sp.
AGCCGGCTCAAGACCATCACCGACTACGGCTTCACCGCCATCGACGCCAGCGCAGGCGAGCAGACCGACGCCGTCCTGGACCTCACCGACTGGCGCGGCGCGGACGTCGTCGTCGACGCGGTCGGCCACCCCTCCGCGCTCCTGTCGGCGATCGAGATCGTCCGGGCCGGCGGGCAGCTGGCGGTCCCCGGCGTGTACACCGAGGCGAGCATCGAGCTGCCGTGGAGCGACCTCTACCTCAAGGGCGTGACCATCCGCCAGGGCGTCACGCACTTCACGGAGACGATGGACGAGGTGCTGGCCCTGACGGTCGCCGGCAAGCTCAGCCCCAGCTCGATGGTCAGCCACCGCATGGGCATGTCGGAGGCCGCCGAGGCCTACAAGATGTTCGAGGCCCGCGAGGCCACCAAGATCATCCTGGACCCGAGCCGATGACCGTCGCCGACCAGACGGTCCAGACGGACCTGACCCACCACACCCTCTGGATCGACGGCCGGGCCGTCGACACGGCCGCCCGCCGGGACCTCGTCGATCCGGGGACAGGGGCGGTCCACGCCACCGTGGCCGACGGCGACGAGTCCCACATCGACGCGGCGGTGGACGCGGCCGAGCGGGCGTTCGTCGCCGGTTCCTGGTCCCGCAAGACGCCGAGCGAGCGGGCGCAGGTGCTCCGCAGGATCGCCGCGGCGTGCAACGACCGGGTCGAGGAGTTCGTCGAGGCGGAGATGCGCTGCAACGGCGCGACCGTGCGGCAGGCCACCGGCTTCCACAGCGGGTACTCCTTCGCGCACCTCACGTACTTCGCCGACCTCATCGACACGTACGCCTGGACCCGCCCGGGGCCGCTGACCAGCTTCCCGGCCCTCGGGACCACGATGGTCAAGAAGGAGCCGATCGGCGTCGTCGGGGCCATCGCGCCGTGGAACTTCCCCCTGCTGCTCACGATGTGGAAGGTCGCGCCGGCCCTCGCGTGCGGCAACAGCGTCGTCGTCAAGCCCGACGAGCACACCCCTCTGTCGATCCTGCTGTTCGCGCAGATCGCCGAGGAGTGCGGCCTGCCCAAGGGCGTGCTGAACATCGTCCCCGGTGACGGTCGCGTCGCGGGTGCCCGGCTCGCCAGCCACCCGAAGGTCGGCAAGATCGCGTTCACGGGGTCCACCCCCGTGGGCCGAGAGATCATGCGCCTGGCGTCGGGGACCGTGAAGAAGGTGACGCTCGAGCTCGGCGGCAAGGGCCCGTCGATCGTGCTCGACGACGCCGACCTCGACGTCGCCGTAGACGGCGTGCTCTACGGCTGCTTCGTCTACTCGGGCCAGGTGTGCGAGTCCGGCACCCGAGCGATCGTCGACGAGAGCATCTACGACGAGTTCGTGTCGCGGCTGGTCGAGCGGGCGAAGTCCATCACGGTCGGCCTCCCGGACGACTGGGACACCGACATGGGTCCCGTCATCAACGAGCGGCAGCAGCAGAAGATCCTCGACTACGTCGTCAAGGCGCAGGAGCAGGGCGTCACGGTCGCGCTGGGCGGCAAGCGGCCCGAGGCCGAGGAGCTGCAGGGCGGTTTCTACGTGGAGCCGACGATCCTCACGGGCGTCACCAACGACATGACGGTCGCCTGCGACGAGATCTTCGGCCCCGTGCTGTCGGTCCTCAGGTCCACCGGTGACGCCGACGCGGTGCGCATCGCGAACGACAGCGAGTTCGGCCTCGCCGCCTCGGTCTGGTCCCGCGACAACGACCGCGCCCTGCAGGTCGCCGACCAGGTCCAGTGCGGCTCCGTGTGGATCAACGACGCGCACCAGATCAACGTGGAGATGCCGTTCGGCGGCTACAAGCAGTCGGGTGTCGGCCGCGAGCTCGGTCCCGACGCGTTCGACGAGTACACCGAGACCAAGTCCATCTACCTGGACCTCACCAACAGCCGGGCGGCCCGCCCGTACGACATCCTCCTCAGCCACGCGGACGACTGACCCCGTGACCGCACCCGACCTCCGGAGCACCCTGTGACTGCCACCTTCGACGATGCTGACCTCAGCTTCGACGACGACAGCGACGTCGTCCGCGCACCCACCAACGACGTCGCGGCGACGCGTGAGCACGACCCCATCAACCTGTCGGCAGACGCCTTCTGGGACGAGGACGCCACAGCGTGGGAGCGCAGCTTCGCGGTGCTCCGCAGGGAGCGGCCGGTCAGCTGGCAGCCCCGGCTGGAGACGCAGGTCATCCCCGACGAGGACGACCCCGGCTACTTCGCCGTCACCCGGCACGCCGACATCGTCGAGGTCAGCCAGCGCAACGACGTGTTCGTCTCCGGCTACGGCGTCATGCTCGACCTGCTGCCGCCCATGTTCATCGAGATGGGCATGAGCTTCCTGTCGATGGACGACCCGCGCCACGACGTGCTGCGCAAGCTCGTCAGCGCGGCCTTCACCCCGAAGCAGATCAAGCGCATCGAGGACGACATCGCCGCGCGCGCCAAGCGGATCGTCACGGAGGCCGCCGGCAAGCCCGAGATCGACTTCGTGCACGACATCGCCCGCCACCTTCCGGTCGAGATGTTCTGCGACATGTTCGGGATCCCGCCGGAGCACCACGACGCCATCGAGCACGCGGCCGACGAGATCACCGCCTTCGCCGACCCCGAGCTGCTCGCCGGCCGCGACGCGGCCGACGTCCAGCTCATGGGCTCGCTGGCGATCCACGACATCGCCGAGGTGCTGTGCGCGGAGCGTCGCGAGAACCCCAAGAACGACCTCATCACCAGCCTCGTGCAGGCGACGGTCGACGGCGAGCACCTGACCGACTACGAGATCGGCTCGTTCATGACGCTGCTCTCGGTCGCCGCCACCGACACGACCCGCCACACGCTCACCTTCGGCGTCAAGGCGCTGACGGACTTCCCAGAGCAGCGCGCCTGGCTCTGGGAGGACTTCGAGGGACGGATCGGCACGTCGATCGAGGAGTTCCTGCGCTGGGGCTCGGTCGTCCTGACCTTCCGTCGCACCTGCGTCGAGCCGTACACGCTGAACGGCACCGAGATCCTGCCGGGCGACAAGGTGGTGATGATGTACATCTCGGGGAACCGCGACGAGGAGGTGTTCACGTCGCCCGGGACGTTCGACCTGCAGCGCTCGCCGAACCCGCACGTCGTGTTCGGCGGGGGCGGCAGCCACTTCTGCCTGGGCAACCAGCTGGCCAAGTCGATGCTGCGCTCGCTGTTCCGCGAGATCCACCTGCAGATGCCCGACATCGTGGCCGGTGAGGCCAAGCTGCTGCGCACCAACTTCCTGCGTGGTGCGCTCGAGATGCCCTTCACGACCAACGTCGAGGAGGTCCACGGTGACCGCTGAGACGATCACGGTGATCGTGGACATGAGCAAGTGCTCGGGCCTGGGCCTGTGCG
>JAOPYB010000528.1 GCA_025964835.1 Nocardioides sp.
GGGGACGGGGTGGTCGAGGTCGACGTTGCGGGAGGTCCGCGAGGCGTGCGGGAACGCGTCGACGGGCCGCAGGAGGTGGATGCGTTCCTTGAGGGCCTCGGGGTGCTCGTAGCTGTTGACGCTGAGTGCGTGGGTCACGTCGATGACCGGCTTCACGGTGACGTGGGGGTGGGCGAGGAGGTCGCGGGCCTGGGCCAGGACGTGGGGGCCGAGGTCCTCGACGCGGGCCACGCCGGGCGTGGTGCCGGTCAGGGTGGCCTCGTGGAGGTGGAGGTAGAGGCAGGCCCGGGAGCGGAGCCGGTGCGGGTCGAGGGTGCGCAGCGCGTCGAGGAGGTCGGCGGGCAGCGCGAGGGCACGTGAGGGCGTGCTCGGCTCCTCGTCGGGTTCGTCGTCGACCGTGGCGGGCACGTCGGTGGACTCGAGCAGCAGGGTGAGCAGGTCGGCGGGGCGGGCCAGCCGGCCGTAGGCCAGGGAGCGGAGCAGGTCTCGGGAGGCGCCGTCGTGCTCGGGGCGGGTGGCGAGGATCTCCGCGACCCGGGTGAGCATGGCGTCGACCCAGGCGGCGTCGCCGGCGCTGACGCGGGCGATGACGTTGCGCAGCCCGGTCGCGTCGGTGCGGGTCAGGGACACGTGGCGGCGTTGTTGCTCGGTGCGGCGGCGTTGGTCGTGGGCGGCCTGGTCGGCCTCGATGATCTTGGCCTCGGCGATCGCGATCACCCGGGAGGGTGCCTCGCCGGCGACCGCGGCCGCGACGGCGACATCGACGACACCGACGACCTCGACCGAGAGGTGTCGTGACAAAGAGGCGACCTTGCGGGCCACCCACGGCTCGGCCTTCAGGGCGCAGAGCAAGGCATAGGTCTCGGGCAGCCGGTGGCGCAGGTCGAGGATGTCGGCGACGGCTGCCCGGGCGGCGAGGGTGTGCACCCCGCGGGCGATGCCGAGCTCGCACAGCGACAGCTCACGGACCCTCGGGGTGCCCTCTCCCCCGACCCGGACGAGTCGGTCACCACCGGGCGGGCGCGGCAGCCCCGGGACCGGGCGCGGGTCGCGGCGGGGATCACTGGCGTGCAGGTCGGCCCAGTGCGCCACCAGCAGCAGGTCCTCGACCTCGGCCGCACGCCGGGCGCGCACCCCCGCCTCGAGCGCCGCCAGGGTGCTGCCGGCGTCGAGCTCGTCGATCGGGGCGTCGACCATGCCTTCTTCGATCCGAACGTGTGTTCGAGACCAAGCCTCAGACCACAGTTACCTGCACTAACTGGCCGGGGCGGGTTCTAGGTTGAACGCATGGCGAGCATCCCGACGTACCCGCTGAACGACGGCACCACGCTGCCGGCCATCGGCTTCGGCACCTACCCGCTGACCGGCGACGAGGGCATCGAGGCGATCACCTCGGCCCTGGCCACCGGCTACCGGCTCCTCGACACGGCCGTGAACTACGGCAACGAGGAGGAGGTCGGCGAGGCCATCCGCCGCTCCGGGCTCCCCCGCGACGAGCTCACCGTCGCGACCAAGCTGCCCGGCCGGCACCACGCGTACGACGACGCCGTGGCCAGCGTCCGCGGCTCCCTCGAGCGCCTCGGCCTCGACCACCTCGACCTGTACCTCATCCACTGGCCGAACCCGCGGGTCGGCAAGTTCCCCGAGGCCTGGCGCGCGCTGGTCGACCTGCAGAAGGAGGGTCTGGTCCGCTCGGTCGGCGTCTCCAACTTCACCGAGGAGCACCTCGCCCGGATCATCGACGACACCGGCGTCACGCCGGTCGTCAACCAGATCGAGCTGCACCCCTACTTCCCCCAGGTCGAGATGCGCGCCGTCAACGAGCGGCTCGGCATCCGCACCGAGGCGTGGAGCCCGCTCGGCAAGCGCCAGGCGCCGTTCACCGAGGGTCCCGTCGCCGCTGCGGCCGAGCGGCTCGGTGTCACCCCGGGCCAGGTGATCCTGCGCTGGCACGTGCAGCTCGGGAACGTCCCGATCCCCAAGTCGGCGACACCGGAGCGGCAGGGGCAGAACCTGGACGTCTTCGGCTTCGAGCTCACCGACGACGAGGTCACCGCGATCACCGCGCTCGGCCGCGCGGACGGCCGGCTCTTCGGCGGCGACCCGGAGACCCACGAGGAGCAGTGATGCCGGCCACGCCGTACCTCCGGGTGGACCTCGCGCGGCTGCGCGCCAACATCGGGCGCACGGCGGAGCGTGCGGCCGCCGCCGGGGTCGCCCTGCGCCCGCACGTGAAGACCCACAAGACGATCGAGATCGCCCGGCTCCAGCTGGCCGCCGGCGCCGTCGGCATCTCGGTGGCGACCGTGGGCGAGGCCGAGACGTTCGTCCGGCAGGGTGTGAGCGACGTCTTCGTGGCCTACCCGCTCTGGCTCGACGACCGGTCCGCGGGGCGGCTGCGCGACCTGACGGCGGACGCGACCGTCGCGATCGGTGTCGACTCGGTCGGGGGCGCCGCGAACGCCGGCCGGCTCCTCGGCGACGCCGGTCTGGAGGTGCTGGTCGAGGTGGACTGCGGGCACCACCGCAGCGGCGTGCGCCCCGACGAGGCGGGCGTCGTGGCGTCCACGGCCCAACGGACCGGCCTGCGGGTGCGCGGCGTCTTCACGTTCCCCGGCCACAGCTACGCCCCGGACGCACTCGTGTCGTCCGCCGCCGACGAGTCCGCCGCGCTGCGGGTCGCCGCCGACGCCATGCGCCGGGCGGCCATCGAGCCCCGGGTCGTCAGTGGTGGCTCGACCCCCAGCCTCGCGCACTCCGACACCCACCTGCTCACCGAGCTCCGGCCCGGCGTCTACGTCTTCGGCGACGCCCAGCAGTGGGAGCTCGGCGCCATGGCGCCCGAGCAGATCGCGCTGACCTGCCGCGCGACGGTGGTCAGCCACGCGGGCGGGCGACTGGTGCTCGACTCCGGCAGCAAGGTGCTGGGCGCCGACCGGGCGGCGTACGCCACCGGCTTCGGGCGGCTGCCCGACCACCCCGACGCGCGGGTCGTGATGCTCTCGGAGCACCACGCGGTCGTCGACCTCGGCGACACTCCCCTGCCATCCCTCGGCAGCCAGGTCGACGTCGTGCCCAACCACGTCTGCAACGCCGTCAACCTCGTCGACACGCTGTACGCCGAGGAGGCGTCCGGCGAGCTGCGCCCGTGGCCGGTGACGGCCCGGGGCCTGAACTCCTGACCCCTCGCCTACCATCTTCCCCATGCTGCTGAAGCGATCCCTCGCCGCCCTGGCCACCCTGGTGGCCGTCTGTGCCCTGGCCGGCTGCTCGGACGACTCCTCGTCGCCGCAGGCCTCGGACACCGCCCCCACCGCGGACCAGACCGGCCCGCCCTGCACGTACACCTCGGACGGCCGCGCGGCCGCCAAGAAGGTCGACCTGCCGCCCGACCACGCGACCGGGGGCTCCGTGGACGTCACGATCGTGACCGGCGTGGGCGACATCAAGGCGACCCTCGACGGCGACGCCACCCCGTGCACGGTCAACTCGTTCGTCTCGCTGGCCGAGCAGGGCTACTTCGACGACACCACCTGCCACCGGCTCACCACCTCGGGCATCTTCGTGCTCCAGTGCGGGGACCCGACCGCCACCGGCTCGGGCGGCCCGGGCTACTCCTTCGCCGACGAGCTCACCGGCGACGAGAAGTACGGCGCCGGCACGCTGGCGATGGCCAACGCCGGCCCCGACACCAACGGCTCGCAGTTCTTCATCGTCT
>JAOPYB010000540.1 GCA_025964835.1 Nocardioides sp.
GGCGCGGTCGAGCCGGGCGGGGTCCCCCAGGGCTTCACCGACGCGATGAACGACGACCTGGGCACCTCCGCCGCCGTCGCGGTCCTCTACGACGCGGTCCGCGAGGGCAACCGGCTGCTGGCGGCCGGCGACGCGGCCGGCGCGCAGGGCCAGGCCGCCGGCGTGCTGGCGATGCTCGACGTGCTCGGCCTGAGCCCGTACGACCAGACCTGGTCGCGCGACGCGGCCGGCTCCAGCGACACCCGGCTCACCAGCGCCGTGGACACCCTTGTCCGCGGCCTTCTCGACCAGCGTGCCGAGGCGCGGTCGAACAGGGACTTCGCCGCCGCCGACGCGATCCGGGAACAGATCAAGGCCGCCGGCATCGAGATCGAGGACACCCCCACCGGCCCGAAGTGGTCACTGGAAGCAGGCAACAACTGATGGCGATCTCGATACGGGCGCTGCGCGCCCTACTCGATCACCGAGGAATAGGACACTGACGTGGCTGGCAACTCGCAGCGCAAGGGCTCGATCAAGAAGAGCGGCAAGGGCAACCCCACCGTCGGCTCCGGTGGCCGCGTCCGCCGTGGGCTCGAGGGCCGCGGCCCGACGCCCAAGGCCAAGGACCGCCCCAACCACAAGGTCTACAAGGCCGCCAACAAGGTCGACAAGTCCGCCGCCGCGCGCCCCAAGCGCCGGTCGACGGGCAGCACCGACGCCGAGTGGGTCGCCGGTCGCAACTCCGTGGTCGAGGCGCTGCGCGCCGGCATCCCGATCACCGGCGTGTACGTCGCCGAGGGCGCCGAGCGCGACGGCCGGCTGCGCGAGGCGTTCAAGCTGGCCGCCGAGCAGGGGCTCAACCTGCTCGAGGTCAGCCGCGGTGAGCTGGACCGGATGACCGCCGGCGCCGTGCACCAGGGCCTGGCCGCGCGCATCCCGCCGTACGAGTACGCCCACGCCGACGACCTGATCGGCATCGCCGAGGGCAACCTCGAGAAGCCGCTCATCGTCGCGCTCGACTCGGTCACCGACCCGCGCAACCTGGGCGCCGTGATCCGCAGCGCCTCCGGCTTCGGTGCCCACGGCGTGCTGATCCCCGAGCGCCGCGCGGCCGGCATGACCGCCTCCGCCTGGAAGACCAGCGCCGGCGCCGCCGCCCGGATCCCCGTCGCCCAGACCGTCAACCTGGTGCGCCAGCTGAAGGCCTACCAGGACGCCGGGTGCATGGTCGTCGGCCTGACCTCGGACGGCGACGTCGACCTGCCGGACTTCGACCTGGCCGACGGACCGCTGGTCCTGGTGGTCGGCTCCGAGGGCAACGGCCTCTCGCGACTCGTCTCCGAGACCTGCGACCAGCTGCTCTCGATCCCGATGGCCAACAACCTCGAGTCCCTCAACGCCGGGGTGGCGGCCTCGGTGGCGCTCTACGCGATCGCCCGGGCGCGCGCCTGACCGTGACCGAGCCGGGTCGTGTGTCTGACGACGCGCTGCACCGCGTCCTGCGGCACACGACCCGGATCGCTCCCCACGTCGCGGTCTGGCTGCTCCTCTCGGTCCTCGCGGCCGTGGCGGTGTTCCTCGCCGGCAGCCGCACGATCGTGCTGGCCAGCCACGACGCCGTCCTGCACCCGACGTTCAGCGGGTACGTCGTCCTGCACACCGGTCCGGTTCTCCCCGACGTGCGCCGGTCCTCCGGCGGGCCGGTCGGCGTCGACATCCGGCTCGGGAAGACCGAGGCGGCCTCGACCGACGAGCTGGTCCAGCGCTACGCCTTCCTCGCCGGTCACCCCGAGGGACAGGTCGCCAAGGTCCGCGACGCGCTCACCGACATGGCGCTGGACGCCGCCGTCCGCGGCGCAGCCCTCGGCCTCCTGCCCCTCGGCGTCTGGCTGCTGATGGGCCCCGGGCGTCGCCGGGAGCTGGCCGGCCGGGTCCGCAGTCGCGAGGGCGCCGCGGCCGGCGTCGCCGTGCTGTTGCTGGCGGCCGCACTGTGGGAGCCGTGGACCAGCGGTGAGGACACCGTCGAGGCGGCCCACCCGTGGACCTCGCTGGCAGACTTCCTCGGCCCCGACGTGCCGATCTCGCCGGAGGCCGCCGGCATCGAGGTGCGCGGCGACGTCACGACCCAGCAGACCCACCGGTTGATCACCAGCGCCGTCGCGAAGTACGAGAGCAGCAAGAGCTGGTACGCCGACGCCACCGTCGCCGCCGCCGACCTCGTGCTGCACCAGCCCGCCGCGGGCGACACCGTCGTCACGTTCATCTCCGACCGGCACGACAACATCGGCATGGACGACGTGGCCCGGGCGATCGGGGATGCGGCGGGGGCGAGCGTGGTCTTCGACGGCGGCGACGACACGTCGTCGGGCAAGACCTGGGAGGCGTTCAGCCTCGATTCGGTCTCCGCGGCCTTCGACGGGCTCGATCGCTACGGCGTCGGAGGCAACCACGACCACGGGTCCTTCGTCCACTCCTACCTCGCCGACCACGGCTGGACGATGATGGACGGCACCGTCCAGGACGGCCCCGTCGGCACGACCATCCTCGGCGTCGACGACCCGCGCTCGAGCGGGCTGGGAGCCTGGCGCGACGAGACCGGGCTCAGCTTCGACGACGTCGCCCAGCGGCTCTCCGACGTCGCCTGCGACTCCGACACCCGGGTCACGACGATGCTCGTCCACGACCAGGACCTCGCCACCGACGCGCTCCGCCGCGGTTGCGTCGACCTGGTGCTGGCCGGCCACCTGCACGTGCAGGAGGGCCCGACCCGGGTGGTCGGCACCAACGGCAAGGTCGGCTACACCTACACGACCGGGACGGCCGGCGGAGCGGCGTACGCCATCGCGATCGGCGGCAAGATCCGAAGGGACGCGGAGATCACCCTGGTCACCTACCGCGACGGCCGTCCGGTCGGGATCCAGCCGGTCACCCTGCAGACCACCGGCGTCTTCCTGGTCGGGCGCTACCTCCCGCTGGACCTCGCCGAGGGGTCCGCTCAGAAGTAGTCGCGGATGTGCACGCGCCGCCCGCCGAGCAGCCGGTCGAGCGTCGCGTCGTACGTCGTGGGGCCGGCCAGGTGCCCGACCATCCGGAGGTTCGCGCAGGACTGCGCCCCGGCGTAGGCGAGGGCGAGGCCCTGCGGGGTGAACGTCGCCGCGTCCGTGGCCTCGACCCGCTCGCACGTCGTCCGGCCGCCGGAGACGCGCAGCCGGTAGCTCCCGTCGAGGAGCCCCAGCGGGTCGCCGGTCACGGCGAGCACCGCCTCGGCGCTGCCGTCGAAGGACCGCGCGGAGAACGCGCCCGCGACGTCCAGCAGGCGGAGCATGTAGGGGTGCGTGTCGACCACGCGCCAGGTGCCCGCCGGCAGCACCAGCCGGGCCACGTCGGCACCGGAGGTGCTCACCCGGAGCCGCCCGGTCACCGCCGAGAACGAGCCCAGCACCCGCCACAGGGCTCGGTAGGCGTCGGCGCCCAGGGCCAGCAGGTCGTCGGCCTCCAGGGTCGAGGTCGCGGGGTCGTAGCCCTGACCGCGCTGCCAGCTCGCGAACCCCACGACCTCACCCGACGCGTCCACGGCCAGCGTGACGCCGGTGAAGGCGCCGACGAACTCCTCGGCCGACGCCACGAAGGAGGGGCCTCGGCGGGTGAGGGGCCCGTTCTGCGCGGCCGCCCAGGTGTCGTAGACCCGGCGTACGGCGTCGAAGTCGCCCGCCGTCGCCCGCCGAGTGGTGACGCCTGCGGGAGCGCGCACGGCGGCCAGCTCGGCCATCGGGAGCTCGACCGTGTCCAGGGCGCCGATGAGCTCGTAGCCGAGCCGGCGGTAGATGCCCGGGGCGGTCGGGAAGAGCGTCGAGAGCACCTCGCCGCGCTCCCGCGCCTCGACGAGCAGCGCCCGCACCAGGTCCGTGAGCAGGCCGTCGCCCCGGCGCTCGGCGACGACCGTCACGCCCGCGACCCCACACGTCGAGACCTCGGCCCCGCCGAACCAGGAGCGGTACTCCCGCCCGACGACGCGCGCCACGAGCCGGCCGTCGTCGAACGTGCCCCACGGGTGCCGGCCAGTCGCGACCGAGCTCTCCGGCGTGGGCCCCGGCCGCCCGGGCGGCAGGTCTCCGAACGCCTCCAGCCCGAGGCCCCAGGACTCGCCGAAGTCGTCGACCGTCAGGGGTCGGGTCACGAGGTCGGAGCGAGCCATGGCCGCAACCTAGACCAACCGTCGGCTGAGCCTCGAAACCCGGTGAGGTGCACGGCGGCGTGGGGCACGGCGCTTTCCGGGTGCTGGGGGGATTTCGACGACGGGCGCTGGCGCGCCTTCCTCATCCAGCGGTGGGTCGACCGCCCGCGGCGCAGATAGCAGGACGTCCTACGATCGGCTCATGGCCACCACCGTCGACCGACTGCTCCCCACCGAGGAGGCCGAGGCGCTTCTCGAGCTCACCCGGCAGCTCGCGACGAAGGAGCTGGCCCCGCAGGTCGCCGAGCTGGAGGAGCAGGCGGTCTTCCCCGCGCAGGCCTACGCGCTGCTCGGCCGGTCCGGGCTGCTCAGCCTGCCCTTCGAGGAGGAGCACGGTGGTGGCGGGCAGCCCTACGAGGTCTACCTCCAGGTGATCGAGGAGATCGCCACCGCGTGGCCGAGCGTGGCCGTCGGCACCAGCGTGCACTCGCTGACGGCCTCGGTGGTCGCCGCGAACGGCAGTCCGGAGCTGGTCGCCCAGTGGCTGCCCCGGATGCTCTCCGGCGACTGGCTGGGCGCCTACTGCCTGTCCGAGCCGCAGGCCGGCTCCGACGTGAGTGGCATCAGGACGCGGGCCGTGCGCGACGGCGACGACTACGTCGTGACCGGCACCAAGCAGTGGATCAGCAACGGCTCGTGTGCCGACTACTACATCCTCTTCGCCCGCACCTCCGAGGACGCCAAGCGGGGCCTCTCCGCGTTCGTCGTCCCCGCGGGCACCGCGGGCATGAGCTTCGGCGCGCCCGAGAAGAAGATGGGCCTCGCCTGCGACGTCACCACCCAGGTCGTCTTCGAGGGCGCCCGGATTCCCGCCGCGCAGCTGGTCGGCCAGGAGGGTGCCGGCATGAAGGTCGCGCTCTCCGCCCTCGACGCCGGCCGGCTGGGCATCTCCGCCGTCGCCACCGGCATCGCCCAGGCCGCGCTCGCGCACGCGGTGTCGTACGCCGGCGAGCGCCGCCAGTTCGGCAAGACCATCGGGGAGTTCCAGGGGCTCCAGTTCCTGCTCGCCGACATGGCCGCCGACGTCGAGCGGGCGCGGGCGACGTACCTCCACGCCGCCCGCCTCAAGGACGCCGGCCGGCCCTTCTCCCGCCAGGCCTCGATCGCCAAGCTCACCGCCACCGACGCCGCCATGCGCGTCACCACCGACGCGGTCCAGGTGCTGGGCGGCAACGGCTACACCCGCGACTATCCCGTCGAGCGCCTCTTCCGCGACGCCAAGGTGACCCAGATCTTCGAGGGCACCAACCAGATCCAGCGGATGGTCATCGGCCGCGACCTGCTGCGCTGAGCGCAGCCCGCCGCGGCCCGGGGGCCGCTGGACCGGACCACCCGTGTGGCTCCCGTCACCTTCTGTCACGTGCCTCGTTGTGAACTAGTACGTGTTCTAGAAATGTTGCGTGGAGGGAACCATGCTCAAGCAACGCGCTCGCTCGAGAGCGGGCCGACCGGGCCACCTCGCCCTGGCGCTGGGGGTGAGTGCCCTGACGCTCGCGCTGGCGGCCTGCGGCTCCCAGCTGGACCCCGACACCGTGGCCAAGGTCAACGGGACGACGGCGGGTGCCCAGGGCGGCACCGTCGCGGGGGACGGCACCCAGGCCGACGGGAGCGTGCCGGGCTCGACCACCGGCGGTGGCGACCCGGGGACCACCGGCGGCGGGGGTGGGGACACCACCGCGACCACGGGTGGTGGCGGCGGCGACGCGCCGACGGGAGGCGGCGACAACGCCCCCGACGGTGGCGTCAAGGGCGCCAGCTGCGACGGGTTCAAGAACTCCACGGGCATCACCGACAAGACGATCACGATCGGCAACTCCTCCGACATCTCCGGCCCGGTGCCCGGGCTCTTCGAGGCGAGCCAGGACGCCGTCAAGGCGTACGTCGCCTACTTCAACGCCTCGAGCGACATCTGCGGACGCAAGCTGGCGCTCAAGACCTACGACAGCCGCACGGACGCCTCCGCGGACCAGCAGGCCTACACCAAGGCCTGCGACGAGACCTTCGCGATGATCGGCTCGATGTCGGCCTTCGACTCCGGCGGCGCGAGCACCGCCGAGGGCTGTGGCCTGCCCGACCTCCGCTCCGCGGGGGTCACCGGCGACCGGCAGGGCTGCGCGACGTGCTTCGGAGCCCAGTCGACGGTCGCGACCGAGTTCGAGAACGCGGTGCCCGACTACGTCCTCAAGAACTACCCGGACGCGGCCGACCACGCCGCGATGCTCTACATCAACGCCGGCGCGGCCGCCGAGAACGGCAAGACGCAGGCGGCGGCGATGGGCAAGCGCGGCATGCACTTCGACTACGTGCAGGGCATCGACATCTCGGAGTTCAACTACGCCCCCTACGTCCAGCAGATGAAGGACAAGGGCGTGAAGTACGTCCAGATGATCGCCTCGACCGACCAGTTCGTCCGCCTGGCCCAGGCCATGCAGCAGCAGGGCTTCGAGCCCGACGTCTTCATGCTCGACCCGACCGCCTACACCCGTGCGTACGTCGAGAACGGTGGCGACGCGGTCGAGGGCACGACCCTCTTCGTGAACTTCACGCCCTTCGAGGAGGCGGCCAGCAACAAGGAGGAACAGCTCTACCTCAGCTGGCTCCAGCAGGTGAAGCCCGGCGCCGAGCCGTCGTTCTTCGGCCTCTTCTCCTGGTCGGCCGCGCGGCTGTTCGTCCAGCAGGCGACCGCACTGGGCGGCAAGCTCAGCCGTCCCTCGCTGCTCTCGGCGCTCGAGGGCGTCGACAACTGGACCGCCAACGGCATGCACTCCCCGCAGCACGTCGGCGGCCGGCACACGGGGGAGTGCTGGCGCTTCATCCAGCTGCACAACGGCAGGTGGCAACCGGTGGGTGGCACCAAGTACACCTGCAACGGCACCACGTCGGTCGGCTGAGACATGAGCTCGCTGCTGTCCTTCACGATCCTGGGCCTGTTCACGGGCGCGGCGTACGCCATCGCGGCCAGCGGCCTGGTGCTCACCTACACGACGACCCGCGTCTTCAACATCGCCCACGGGGCGTTCGGCATGGTCATGGCCTTCACGTTCTGGGACTTCAGCCAGCGCCAGGGGATGCCCGTCTGGCTCGCGCTCTTCCTGGTCCTCGGCGTCGTGGCACCGGGCACCGGCTGGTTCATCCAGCGGTTCGTGACCCGCGGGCTCGGCGAGGGCCCGGTCAGCGTCGCACTGGTCGTCACCGTCGGGCTCTTCGTCGGCTGCATCGGGATGGCCCAGCAGATCTGGCCGCCCGCCGCCCGCACCGTGCCGCCGTTCTTCCCCGCGAGCGGCCTCGAGGTGGCCGGCACCTACGTGACCGCCCATCAGATCGTCACGATCGTGCTCTCGGCCGTCGTCGCCCTGCTGCTCTACCTGCTGCTCAACCGCACCCGGATCGGCACGGCCATGCGGGCCTCGGTCGACAACCCCGAGCTGCTCCGCCTCTTCGGGGGCAAGCCCGAGCAGGTCGCCTCGCTGTCGTGGGCGGTCGGCACGTCGCTCGCCGCGCTCGCGGGCATCCTGCTGGTGCCGATCATCGGACTCGACTACTACGCGCTCACGCTGCTCGTCATCAACGCCTACGCGGCCGCGATGCTCGGTGGGCTCAAGAGCCTGCCGCTGACGTTCGCCGGCGCGATGGGCCTGGGCATCATGCAGTCCTTCGCCGTGGCCTACCTCCCCAGCCAGGGTGCGCTGGCCAACATCCGTGCCGTCGTGCCGGCCCTCTTCCTCTTCTCCGTCATCGTGCTGATGCCGCAGGCGCAGCTGCGCATCGGGCAGGTCAAGGGGATCGTGTCCGCGCCGCTGCCGTCGACCTCGAAGGCCCTCGGCTGGGGAGCCGCCCTGCTCGTGGTGGCGGCCCTGCTGGGCAGCTCGATGTCGGAGGCCAACCTGCTGCTGGTCGGCACGGCCGCGACCTACGCGATGGTGATGCTCTCGCTCGTGCTCCTGACCGGGTACGGCGGTCACGTCTCGCTGGCGCAGCTGACGTTCGCCGGGGTCGGTGCCCTCGCCTACGCGAAGCTCGACCAGCCCAACCTCTACGGGCTGCTGCTGTCCGCGCTGATCGCGGGCGCGGTGGGTGCCCTGGTGGCACTGCCGGTGCTGCGCCTGACCGGGCTCTACCTCGCCCTGTCGACGCTCGCGTTCGGCGTGCTGATGGACAAGATGATCTTCCAGGCCGACTACGCGTTCGGCTACAACGGCACCCTCAAGGCCCAGCGGCTCTCGCTGCTCGGGACGTCCATCGACTCCACCGGCGCCTACGTCGTGGTGATGGTCGCCTTCTTCGTGCTGATGGGGCTGGCGCTCCTGCTGCTCCGCCGCGGCGCGCTCGGCCGGCTGCTGATCGCGATGCGCGACAGCCCGCAGGCCTGCGGCACGCTGGGCCTCGACCTGCGCTGGTTCCGGGTCGGCCTCTTCGGCGCCTCGGCCGCCATGGCCGGTCTCGCGGGCGGCCTCTTCGCCGGGCTCCGCGGGACCGTCGGCGGGGCCGACTTCCAGTTCTTCAACAGCCTCCCGCTGCTGCTGCTCGCGGTCGTCTTCGGGGTCACCTCGGTGACCGGTGCGGCACTGGGCGGCGTCGGCCTGATGCTGCTCCCGGTGCTGCAGAGCTCGAACCCGTCGGCCGCGGGAGCCATCTTCGCCGTCATCGGGTTCGGGGCCGTCGCCCTCGGTCGGGACCCCAACGGCCTGTCCAACCTGGTCTTCTCGCTCGGTCGCCGGCTCGACAGGCGGTTCGGCACCGACCTGCGGAGGCGCCTGCCCCTCGTCGCGGCCCGTCGAGCTCCCGGGGACGACGGGTCCGTCGAGGTGCCGCTGCACCGCCTGAAGGCGGGCGATGCGCCAGCGCCACCCGAGCCCGGACCCGCAACCGCCAAGGAGGTGCCCGCCCATGTCGCTCCTTGAGGTCGACGGAGTCGTCGTGCAGTTCGGCGGCGTGATCGCCGTCAACGGTGCCGGGTTCACCGCCGAGGCCGGCCGGGTCACCGGCCTGATCGGCCCCAACGGCGCGGGCAAGACGACCTGCTTCAACGTCATCAGCGGGCTCCAGAAGCCCACCCGGGGCACGATCCGCTTCGACGGCCGCACGGTGACCGGCGCGCCCGTGCACCGGCGCTCGAAGCGGGGCATGGGGCGCACCTTCCAGCGCCTCGAGGCCTTCGGGTCGCTGAGCGTGCGCGACAACGTCCGGGTCGCCTTCGACATCGACCGGGGCATCACCGGCCTGTTGCGGCCGGCCGCCGCGAACGTCGACGCGCTCCTCGAGCGGGTCGGCATCTCGGCGTACGCCCCCGACCGGGCCGATGCCATCCCGACCGGCACCGCCCGGCTCCTCGAGCTGGCCCGCTGCCTGGCCGCCGACCCGAAGCTCCTGCTGCTCGACGAGCCGTCCTCCGGGCTGGACGAGTCGGAGACCGACGCGTTCGGCGACCTGCTCCGCGGGCTGGCCGCGGAGGGTCGCGGGATCCTGATGGTCGAGCACGACATGGACCTCGTGATGACCGTCTGCGACGAGATCCACGTCCTCGACTTCGGCGAGGTGATCGCCTCGGGGGCACCCGCCGACATCCGCGCCAACCCGCGCGTCCAGGAGGCCTACCTCGGCTACTCCGACCCGGCCGACGAGACCCGCCACGACCTGCCGCCCGTGGATCTCACCGCCGAGTTTCCGGCCGTCCAGGAGCCCGGGAGATGAGCGCCCCGATCCTCGAGGTCGTCGACCTGCACGCCGCCTACGGACGCATCGAGGTGCTGCGCGGCGTCGACCTGGTCGTGCCCAAGGGCGCCGTGATGGCGCTGCTCGGGCCCAACGGCGCCGGCAAGAG
>JAOPYB010000008.1 GCA_025964835.1 Nocardioides sp.
CGACGATCCGGCGCAGCAGCGCGCGGTCGGCGATGTCGCCCTCGTAGAAGATCCGGTCCTTCACGAACACGAGCGGGCCGGTGAGCAGCGAGTCGAGGATGACCGGCGTGTGCCCGGCCTCCTCGAGTGCCTTGGCGGTCGTGGAGCCGATGTAGCCGGCGCCGCCGGTGACGAGAACCTTCATGCCCAACACCCTACCGGGGCCTCCCGGCCGACAAATTCACTCGAGCCTCGCCGTACGCCGCGCCACCCGCGTGGCTCCCGGAAAACTCCGGCCACCCCTCAAGTCGGCGACCGCGGCGCCCGATGTTGTCGATGAGGCGGGCGTCCCCACCGCTTCAGCTCAGCACGCAACCGTCGAAAAATTTGCCTTACGGGTCCCTTGCACGCGGTATCAGCGCGTCACACTTGGGGTACGAGGCAGAGGTGTCCGGGGGGATTGATTCGGGCAATCTCCCTTTGAAGAGAGGGCCTCAGATGACGACGTTCGGACTCACCACCCGCCCGGCGGCGCGCACCCTGCGCGGTTGGGCCTTCTGGCGTCAGCGCCAGCCCCGGTCGCTTTCCGCTCTGGCCCTCGTCGAGCCGACGCCCGACTGGGAGCCGCTCCCCCTCGACGTGGCCGAGTGGATGGGCATGAACACCTACGCTCCGCGCGAATCCCGCTCCGCCTGAGCGAGGGCATTCACTGCTGGGTCGCGAGCAGCCCGTCGAGCTTCTCGTAACCCTCGATGGCCCCCACGTCCATGCCGCTCGCGAGGATCTGGTCGCGGATCTCGATCGACTCGACGACCGAGGTGCCGACCGTGCGGCACCGGCCGCCCTCGAGCGGCTCCAGCGTCAGCGTCTCGAGGCTCACCCCGTCCGGGGCGCCCTCGAACGAGAAGGTCTGCACCAGCCGCTCGTTCGGTCGCACCTCGTGGAACGAGCCCCAGAAGCCCATCGAGAAGTCCTCGCGGCTGCCGGTGTAGCGCCACTCCCCACCGGTGCGGGCGTCCCACTTCTCGATGGTCGTGTCGATGCTGCGCGGCCCGATCCACTGCACGAACAGCTCCGGGTCCACCCAGGCGCGGAAGACCTGCTCCGGCGTGGCATCGAACTCGCGGATGATCCGGATGACCGGGAGGTCGGGCTCGACCTCGATGCGGGTCTCGTTCTTCGTCGTCGCGTTCATGATGCTGCCCCTTCTTCCGTTTCGTCGGTCGAGTGCCCTTCGTTGGTCGAGCTTGTCGAGACCGCCCCGTCCATGGCGGCGAGCGCGCCGTCGAGGCGGCCGAACCGCTCCTCGGCCGCGCGCCGGTATCTCTCGATCCACTTCGTCATCAGGTCGAAGACCCCCGCCTCGAGGTGGACGGGCCGGCGCTGCGCATCCCGGCTGCGGCTGACCAGGCCGGCCTCCTCGAGCACCTTCAGGTGCTTGGAGACCGCCTGGAGGCTCACGTCGTACGGCGCCGCGAGCTCGCCGACCGTGGCGTCGCCGTCGGCCGCCAGCCGGGCGACCAGGTCGCGCCGGGTGGGGTCCGCCAGGGCCTGGAAGGCCCGGGAGAGCTGATCGACCACCGGCTCACTCCTCAACTGATTGGTTGAACGAACCGTACGGCCGGGCTACGCCTTTGTCAACCACATGGTTGCGGACAATTTTGTTCGTTACAGGGCTGGTTTCGCGCGGCCGCGCGGGGGAAGGTACTGCCCGTCGTGTTGTCGCACTGCCTACAGCCGCGCCCTCCCACTCGGGACGGACGCCCGGGCGGCGCAGGTTTCGGGGGGTGTAGGCGTGGCCACTGAGCGTGCGAGCGCCAGCCTGCACCACCTCCACCGCCTGATGTGCGAGGTGAACGCCGACCACGACCCGGAGAGCGTCCTGCGCCTCGTCGCGGACGGCGTCGTCGACGGCGTGGGTTTCGGCGTCGCCGCGATCAGCTACCTGCGCCCCGACCGGATGCTCGAGGTGGTGGCGGTCTCGGGCAGCAGCCAGGCCAGTGACCAGCTGCTCGGCCGCCGGCGTCCGCTCGCCGAGCTGGACGAGGAGTTCGCGGTCGCCGAGACCTGGGGCACGCTGCGCTTCGTCGCAGCGGAGGCGGCTTCGCTGCCGGCGACCGGGTGGGTGCCCGAGGTCGACCCGCTCGACGGGCCGGACGCCTGGCAGCCCGAGGACCTCCTGTTCGCACCGCTGTGCGCGTCCACGGGCGAGCTGCTGGGCGTGCTGTCGGTCGACCTCCCCGAGGATGGCCGCCGACCCGGCCGGGACCAGCGCGAGCTGCTCGAGATGTACGCCGTCCAGGCCGGCATCGCCCTCGACAACGCCCGGAAGCACCGCC
Source organism: Nocardioides sp. (assembly GCA_025964835.1). Classification (GTDB taxonomy): domain Bacteria; phylum Actinomycetota; class Actinomycetes; order Propionibacteriales; family Nocardioidaceae; genus Nocardioides. The sequence goes on from JAOPYB010000008.1 coordinate 2,319, forward strand.
AGCTCGAGGAGCAGGTCCGGCTGGCCGACGGGGTGCGGAGCGTCCACCACGCGGCGACGTCCCTGCTCGAGCTGGGCCACGTGATCGACACCTGCCTCGCCCCGATCGTGGCCGGCCTTCGCTGCGACGCCGCCTGGCTGCGAGTCTTCGAGGGTCAGGGCGAGCTGCCGGGCCGCGGCCGCGGCGCGATCCACCCTCCCGAGCGGACGCTGGTGCCTCCGGACCGGATCCTGGCGATGGCCTGGCGGGTGGCGCTGGCCTGCTGGCAGGCCCAGAGCGTGGGCATCCTCGCTCCCGACGCGCTGCCGCCGGAGGCGCTGAGCGCCGAGGAGGTCGCGGAGGTCCTGCGCTTCATCGCCCGGGCCGGCTCCAACTACGTGGCGGTGGTCCCGGTGGGCGCGGGGTCGGACTGCCTCGGCTACATGGTCCTCTCCAGGCGCCTCGAGGACGGCCCCTGGACCGATCTGGAGGAGGCGGCCGGACTGGAGATCGGCCGCGACCTCGGGCGCGCGGTGCTCCACGCCAGGCTCTTCGAGCGCGAGCAGCGGTTGGTCGCCGAGCTCGGGGAGCTCGACGCCTACAAGAGCGAGCTGCTGGCGACCGTGTCCCACGAGCTCAAGAACCCGCTGTCCGCAGTCCTCGGGTACGTCGAGCTCCTGGAGGACGACTCGGCGCCGGGCCAGGCCCACGAGTACCGCGCGATCAGGCGCAACGTCGGCCGGATGACCCGCCTCGTCGACGACCTCCTGCTGCTCTCCCGGCTCGCGAACCCGGCTCAGCCGGTCCGGGGCGAGCCCGTCGACCTCGGCGGCATCGTCCGCGTTGTCGTCGACGACATGTCCGTCCAGGCGTCCCAGCGTCAGATCGACCTGCACCTCGCCCCGGTCCCGGCGACCATCTGCGTCGACGGCGAGGCGAGCGACCTCGAGCGTGCCGTGGTCAACCTGCTCAGCAACGCGGTCAAGTACAGCCCGCCGGGCTCACGCGTGCACGTGACGGTCCGCAGCGACGGAGCCACCGGCCTCGTCGAGGTCCGTGACCAGGGTCTGGGCATCAGCGTCGCCGACCAGGCCGAGCTCTTCGGCGAGTTCTTCCGGTCCGCCGACCCGCTGGCCCGCGCCGAGCCCGGCACGGGTCTCGGGCTCAGCATCGTCAAGCGCATCGCCGAGCGGCACCGCGGACGCGTCGACGTCGCATCCGAGCTGGGGCGCGGCAGCACCTTCACGCTCGCTCTACCGCTCACAACGCAAAGCTGCTGACCAGCTCCCGGGTTTGAAGGAGATCCATCGAGGGAACGTGGTGGTCATCACGTCGGCACCAGCCTGAGAGGGACGCCATGAGCACGATCGGCCCCACCCCCGTGCACGCGGAATGGACCACCGCCGCCGACGAGCTCGAGCTGTCGTTGAGCACCCCGTTCGAGCGCTGGTGCGAGAGCGTAGGGCTTCATCCCGAGGCGTTCGGCGCCTGGGAGTCCTTTCAACGGCTCGCGCAGCCTCACGGCGACTGACCTCGCGGGCGCGCGTGGCCGCGGTACTGGTTGCAGCACCGGACTGACCCGACCGGCCACCGGTCTAGACCATCGTGCCGAAACGCAAGTCCCGCCGTTAGATCTCGTGTCCGGACGTAAACGTCAGCTGACGAGAACGGTCGAAGTGTGAACTCTCGGGGATCCGGCCACACAACCCGACCGAGTGAGACAAGATGAACCCCGGTGACAACGGGGGCACAGTCCCCGGACCGCAGACCGCAGCTGAAGACGCTGCACGGGGCGTTGACCGCGACATGACATTGCTTTCCACTGGGCGCCAGCGACTGAGCATCGTCGCGCCGAGCCGGGCTCTGCGCGTGCTCCCTCTCACGGCTCTGGTGGTCGATGTCGTCATCATGGTCGGGGTCGGCACCGTGGCCGGCCTGGGCCGTGAGCGACTGGATGTCTTCGAGACGTCCGCCAGTGTCGTGGACAGTCTGGGACTGGCGGCACCACTGATCCTCCTCGGCTGGATGTTCGCGATCTTTGCCCTTGGGGGCTACCGGCCGAACCTGTTCGGGGCGGGCACCGACGAGTACAAGCGCGTCGTGAACGCCAGCCTGCTCACCGCCGGCCTGGTCGGGATCGGCTGCTACATGGCTAGGTTCGCGCTCTCGCGCGGCTTCTTCGTCCTCGCGTTCGGTCTCGGCATTCCTGCCCTGGTCCTCGGCCGGTTTCTCCTGCGGCGCGCGATCCACAGTGCGCGACGCCACGGCGCCCTGCTCCAGCGCGTGCTCATCGCCGGCTCACGAGCCCACGTCGACGAGATCGCGAGCGTGCTGCGGCGTGAGCCGTGGCTGGGCTACCACGTGATCGGCGCGCTCACCCCGGAATACGACCTGAGCGACGAGACCGCCTCCGGGATACCGGTGCTCGGCAACGCCGACGAGGCGACGTCGCTGGTCGAGGCGTCAGGGGCAGACGTCATCTTCTTCGCGGGTGGCGCTCTTGCATCTGCCGGCCAGATGCGCAAGATCGTCTGGGATCTCGAGCACCACGACGTCCAGGTCGTCGTCGCGCCCAGTGTCACCGAGATCTCCAGCGACCGGATTCGCGTCCGGCCGGTCGGTGGTCTGCCCCTCATGCACATCGACCCCCCGACCGCGATCGACGCGTCCCGCTGGGGCAAACGCCTCTTCGACATCGTCGGGTCGCTCAGCCTGCTCCTCGCCTTCGCCCCGCTGTTCCTGCTCGCCACGATCCAGATCAAGTGGCACGACCGGGGTCCGGTGCTGTTCCGCCAGACCCGGAGCGGCCGCGACGGGCACGCCTTCAGCTGCCTCAAGTTCCGGACCATGGTCCGCGACGCCGAGAGCCTGCTCGCGAAGCTCCAGGTGGAGCAGGGTTATGCGGGCGGCCTCTTCAAGATGGAGAACGACCCGCGGATCACCCGGCCGGGTCGTTGGCTGCGACGCTACTCCCTCGACGAGCTCCCCCAGCTCGTCAATGTGCTCCGGGGGGACATGAGCCTGGTCGGCCCTCGACCGCCTTTGCCCGTCGAAGTCGCGAGCTACGACGTCGATGCGCAGCGTCGGCTGAGAGTTCGCCCGGGCATGACCGGGCTGTGGCAGGTCTCCGGGCGCTCCGACCTGTCGTGGACCGAGGCCGTGCGGCTCGACCTCTACTACGTCGATAACTGGTCGATGCTGCAGGACGTGTCGATCCTCGCCAAGACCGTGGGCGCGGTCTTCGGCTCCCGTGGCGCTTACTGACCGCGGGCGTCAGTGGCGCAGCAGGTCGAGCAGGTACGCCCCGTAGCCGCTCTTGGTCATGCCTGAGGCGGTCTCGATGAGCTGCTCGTCGGTGATGAAGCCCATCCGCCAGGCCACCTCCTCGGGAGCGCCGATCTTGGTCCCCTGTCGGCTCTCGATGGTGCGCACGAAGTTGCTGGCGTCGTTCATGGCGTCGAAGGTGCCGGTGTCGAGCCACGCCGAGCCGCGCGGGAGCACCTCGACCCGCAGCTTTCCCTCGTCGAGATAGAGCCGGTTGAGGTCGGTGATCTCGAGCTCGCCACGAGAGGAAGGACGCAGCGACTTGGCCAGGCCGACGACGTCGTTGTCGTAGAAGTAGAGGCCGGGCACCGCATAGCTGCTGCGCGGATGTGGCGGCTTCTCCTCCAGGGATAGTGCCCGGCCGTTCTCGTCGAACTCGACGACGCCGTACTCCCGGGCGTCGGCCACCCGATAGCCGAAGACCGCCGCGCCATCGATGTCGCTGAATCTGTTCAGCGTCTCACCCAGGCCCGCGCCGTAGAAGATGGTGTCGCCCAGGATCAGCGACACCGGCTCGTCGCCGATGTGGTCCTCGCCGATGATGAACGCCTGCGCCAAGCCGTCCGGGCTCGGCTGTGTGGCGTAGGTGATGGCGATGCCCAGGGCGGACCCATCGCCAAGCAGTCTCTCGAACTGCTCGCCCTCGTGCGGCGTCGTGATGATGAGCACGTCACGGATGCCGGCCAGCATCAGTGTCGAGAGCGGGTAGTAGATCATCGGCTTGTCGTAGACCGGGACGAGCTGCTTGCTGATCCCCCGAGTGATCGGGTGGAGCCGCGATCCCGTGCCACCGGCCAGAATGATCCCCCGCATGGGCGAGAGCCTAGGGGAGAGTGGGCGGCAAGGCCTGTGACTGCCCGGTTCTCGGGAGAAGCAGATCACCGGCGAGCTGTTCCCTAGGATCGACCACATGGATCGAGTTCTCGTCACCGGCGGCGCCGGCTTCATCGGCTCCAACTTCGTCCACCACCTGATCACCCACACCCACGTCCAGGTGACGGTGCTGGACAAGATGACGTACGCCGCGTCCCTCGAGGCCCTCGACGGCCTGCCCCCCGAGCGGGTCTCCCTCGTCGTGGGCGACGTTGCGGACGGCTTGGTCGTCGACCGGCTCGCGGCCGGGCACGACGCGATCGTCCACTTCGCCGCGGAGTCGCACAACGACAACTCGCTCACGGAGCCGGGCCCGTTCATCCAGACCAACCTGGTCGGCACGTTCCAGGTGCTCGAGGCGGCTCGTCGCCACGGGACGCGGCTCCACCACATCTCCACGGACGAGGTCTACGGCGACCTCGCGCTCGACGACCCGCAGCGGTTCACCGAGGACACGCCGTACAACCCGAGCAG
>JAOPYB010000068.1 GCA_025964835.1 Nocardioides sp.
AGGCGCGTCGTAATCGGGAAGAATGGAGATGGTGCTCGTCATAAGGGAGTTGGGTCCTTGGATGGATGGAGTCGTGCGGGCACGCGGAGAAGCCTCGTTTCACCACTCATGGGGAGATAGCGAGCGAGCGTCCGCTCCGTCTGGAACTCAGGCAGACTTCTTGCGCAGTGTGAAGACTACGCCGCAGCGCGCTCGCGAGTCCAACCGGCAGCCACGCTCAGGGGCCTGCCGGCCACGCCTGGGCGTCCCCCGCCCGGGCGATCTCCCGCAGCAGCCCGTCGGCACGATCGGCCACCGGGTTCTGGCTCCGGCGGGTCGCGAGATCCACCAGGGCCCAGAGGTCCGCGCTCCGGGCCAGCGCCAGCGCGTCGTCGGTCCCACCGCCGCGGCGGTCGACGTACGCCGCGAGCACGGCGTCCGTGAAGGGCCGGTCGCGCTCGAAGCGCAGCAGGTTGCCGAGGTCGGTGAAGGGGTGGCCCGCGTGCGCGAACTCCCAGTCCAGGACCCCCGTGACCTCGAGCGAGGCCGGGTCGACGAGCAGGTTCTTGGAGTTGAGGTCGCTGTGCACCAGGCAGTGCCGGGTCACCGTGTCGAGCAGCGCCTGGGCATCCACCGCGACCCCGCGCAGCCCGGCCAGCTCCTCGGGGGTCCACCAGCCGAGTGCGGGCTCGGCCCGCTCGACGAGGGCGGGCAGCCCGTCGACGTCGTCCCCGTGCGCGGTGAAGCTCCCGATGGTGAGCCGGGAGTCGACGAACGGACCGGGCTCGAGCATCGGCATGCCGCCGAGGGCGGCGACCAGCGCGCCGAGGTGGCCGCCAAGGCGCTCGCGACCGTCGACGTCCAGGCGGGGCAGCAGCAGGTCGCCGCGCTCCCCCTCGAGGAACGACGTCACCAGCAGCGCGGGCAGGCCCGCGGCCTCGTCGGCCCGGCGCACCTCCAGCACCTCGGGCACCGGGAGCAGCCCCCGGACCAACCGGAGCAGCGCGGCGTCGACCTCGTGCGCCGCCGCCCCGCGCGGGCCCGGCCGGGCGTAGATCCGCACGACGCTGCGCTCCCCGGCCGCCTCGGCGAGGAACGTCTCGCCCGACCAGCCGCCCTCCAGCGGGGTCAGCGAGGAGAAGTCGGTCGCCACGCGCCCATGCTGTCACGCCGGGGGCGCAGTAGCCTCCGGACGTGGAACCGAGTCCCCAGCACCCACCCGTGCGCGTGGAGCGCCGGCCCGTCGACGAGGCCGAGTCGCGCCGGGCCAACGGTCCGGACTGGGACCGATATGCCGACGAGTACCAGTCGACACACGGCGAGTTCCTCGGCGACGCGGGCTTCGTCTGGGGGCCCGAGGGGCTGAGCGAGGGCGAGGCCCGGGTGCTCGGTGACGTGACCGGCCGCGACGTGCTCGAGGTCGGCTCCGGCGCCGGCCAGTGCTCGCGGTGGGTGCGCAGCCAGGGCGGCCGGTCCTTCGGGCTCGACCTGTCCCTGCGCCAGCTCCAGCACTCCCGGCGCATCGACGACGAGACCGGCACGGCCGTGCCGTCCGTGCTCGGCACCGCCACCCAGCTGCCGTTCGGCGACGGCAGCTTCGACGTCGTCTTCTCGTCGTTCGGCGCGCTGCAGTTCGTGAGCGACCTCGGCGACGCGATCGCGGAGACCGCGCGGGTGCTGCGCCCGGGCGGCCGCTTCGCCTTCTCGATCACGCACCCGACCCGGTGGATGTTCCCCGACGACCCCGGCGAGGCCGGGCTGGTCGCGAGCCAGTCCTACTGGGACCGCACGCCGTACGTCGAGGTCGACGACGCCACCGGCCTCGTGTCGTACGTCGAGCACCACCGCACGCTCGGCGACTGGGTCGGGCTGCTGGCCGGGGCGGGCTTCGTGATCACCGACCTGCTCGAGCCCGAGTGGCCCGAGCAGCACGACCGGGTGTGGGGCGGCTGGTCGCGCGTGCGCGGCCGCTACACCCCTGGTACGGCGATCTTCGGTGCCCGGCTGGGCTAGCGGGCTCCGGCGGGGACCGGCTTCTTCTCGAGCTTGACGCCGGTGTCGCCGTTGTTGCGCCGGCTCAGGAACAGCAGGCCGAGACCGATGATCAGCAGCGGGATCCCGACCAGGTAGCCGATGAGCGGCACGGTCTTGGTCAGCAGGTTGAGCTGGGAGACCTTCGGGGCCACGTCGTCGTGGCTCTTCTTGAGCTGGTCGGGCGTGAACTCCAGGTCGATGATCGCGACCGGGTTGCCGTCCGCCGTCGACTGCTCGATGTGCTCGACCTGGTTCTGGATCGCGCCGGTGAGCGGCTCGACGTAGATCGTCGAGGTGCTGTTGAGGATCCCCGGGACGCCCTCGGCGATGTCGATGGCCGCGTCGGTGACCGTCGCGACGTAGACGTAGCACTCGAGGCCTTCGACCTTCTCGGTGTGGTCGTAGACCGCCGGGATCGCCTTGCCGAGGTCACCACTCCAGTAGGGGTAGGTCTTCTTCTCCGACTCGAAGGGCCACTTGTTGATGAGGCCCTCGTGCGGCTGGGCATCGGCCGGCAGGTACTTCGGGTCGTTGACCGCGATGCCACTGACCCGGTCAGCGGCGAAGTTGTCCGTGGTCGCCGAGATCAACCGGTTCTCCGGGTCGTCGGACGACACGCAGTTGCCCACGTCACCTTCGGCCTTGACCAGGCAGCTGGAGTTGGAGAAGACCGCGACGTCGTCGTCGGACTTGGCCGAGTCGGTGTGCGTGATGCTGACCGCGTTCACCGGGGTCGACACGAGGCTCTCACCATCCGACAGCTGGGCGGTGCCCGACAGGTGCGTGGTCTCGTCGACGTCGAGCGGGGTCCGCATCAGCTGACCGGGGGCATAGACCTGCGCGAGCACGGCGAGGACCAACAGGAAACCGCCCACGAACGCGAGCCCTGCACCAACTTTTCTGCGCACGAATACCCCTCCCAAGGCACGACAAGTGACCGCACAGTAGCAGCCACGTCACGAGCGTGAGGCGCATTCGCGGGTGCCGTTACCGGCATGTTTCCGGGGCCATTTCGGGGCGCCTGTCCGGGGCCTCCCGGAAGCCCTGCGGATCGGCCGCGGACCGGCCGCGCCGCGAACTACAGTTCACCCATGGGCACCGCCACCGCCGACGCCGGCACCCGCCGGATCGCCGTCTTCGACGGCATCCGCGGCATCGCGATCGTGCTGGTGGTCCTCTCGCACGGCTGGGCCCTGTGGCCCACCGGTGGCATCACCGCGCACCAGCTCACCCAGGCGCTCTTCCGCAGCGGCAACTACGGAGTGTCCATCTTCTTCGTCGTCGGTGCGTTCGTCGCCACCCGCGCCCTGATCCGCACGGCCTCGTCGCCGTCGGGACTGCGCCCGGGTGTCGCCTTCGCCCGGCGCTTCATCCGGCTCGGTGGCCAGCTCTACTTCCTGCTCCTCGTCGTGCTCGCCATGACGGTCTTCGACCTGAGCGACACGACCCCCGACCGGGTCACCCGCTCGTCGGTGCTGCACATCGGCACCTACACCTGGAACTGGTACCTCCAGACCCACTCGACCACGGCCCGCTCCGACCTGGGCCACCTCTGGTACCTCTCGGTCGACCTCCAGGTCTTCGTCCTGATCCTCGCGTTCGTCTACCTCCTGCGCCGCCACCAGGCCTGGCTGGTCGTCGCGCTCGGTCTCACCCTCGCGGCCTGCGTCGCGTGGCGCGTCGACGTGGCGGGCACCGAGCTGCTCTACCAGTCGCTGCTGCGCACCACGGTGCGGATGGACGCGCCGCTCACGGGCGCGCTCGCCGCCGCCGCGCTCCCCTACCTCACCGGGCTGAGCCGCTGGGCGCGCCCGATGGCCACGCTGAGCCTGGTGGCCATGGTGCCGCTGCTCCACCTCAACGTCAGCAACGACGCCTACTTCTCCTGGTCGGGCCTGGCGCTCGACCTGGCCCTCGCCGGTTTCGTCGTCGGCTGCTCGCTCGCCCCGATCCCGGCGCTGGTCACGACCCTGCTCGGCCGCGGACCGCTGACCTACCTCGGGCGCGAGTCGCTCGCGGTCTACCTGTGGCACTACCCGGTGTTCTTCTTCGTCGCCCACCACACCGCCGACTGGCGGTGGCAGGCGCGCACGGTCGCGGCCCTGCTCCTCGTGGCCGCTCTCGTGACGATCAGCAACGTGCTCGTCGAGCGGCAGGTGCGCCGGGTGCTCGCGGCCGGCGTGTGGGTGCAGCTCCGCGGCGGCTTCCCGGCGTACGTCGCCGACCGGGTGCGGCAGCGCCGTGGCCGGGCGGACCCGGACCCTGCCGGCGGTCAGCTCACCTCGAGCGGCGCCGGAGGCGGTCGACCCGGGTCAACAGGCGGCTGACCCGCTCGTCGGAGAGGCCGAGCCGGCGCTTGGCCCGGTCGTAGACGTCGAGCGCCACCCGGTCCGCGCCGATGGCGGCCTTCCGGGCGAGGCTCTCCTCGGGACGCGCCTGGTAGTTCGTGGACCTGCGGACCGCGTTCTCCTCCTGGGTGAAGTAGTAGAGCGCCATCGAGCGGCGCGCGACGTCGGGGGGGCAGGTGAGGCCGTCGGGGTGGCCGTGGAAGGTGTCGAAGGCCGTGGTGAAGACCAGCATCCGGTTGCCCGCGGGGGTGACCCTCGCCTGGCAGGCGGTCATGTCCTTGTCCCAGAGCTCGAGCTTGCCGCCCCACTCGTCGCGCCACTCGGTGTTGAGGTAGAGCAGGATGTTGACGCGGC
>JAOPYB010000120.1 GCA_025964835.1 Nocardioides sp.
TGGGGTCCGAGGCCCGCTTCGACCGGGTGCTCTTCGACGGCGGCGAGTTCGGCCACGCGGGCGAGGTGCACGTCGGCTCCGAGGAGGAGATGGACTTCCTCGGGATCCCCGGGCTGCTCGAGCCCGCGCAGATGCGCGAGCTGCTCCAGCAGCGGCAGAGCGACCGGGCTCGGAAGCAGAAGGCCGCCGCGCCCGAGGCCGACACGGTCGCCGAGGTCTCCACCCACGAGCAGCTCGCGGTCCTGCGTCGCGAGCTGAACGGCCTGGTGGCCGCCTGGCACCACCGCACCGGGCAGGCGCATGGAATCACGCACGCCACGCTCCGCAAGGAGTGCGGGGGACCCGCGGCCGCCGTCGCCACCGCCGAGCAGCTGAACGAGCGGATCGACCGGATCCGGGACTGGGCCGTCCGGAAGACCTCCTGAGCCTCGACCGCTCAACCTAGACTCGGCCCATGGCCGCCGAGACCTCCCAGACGCTGGACCGGGGTCTCCGCGTGCTCGATGTGCTCGCCGGTTCCCCGGACGGGCTGACCGTCACCGAGCTGTCCGCCCGGCTCGACGTGAACCGCACGGTGGTCTACCGGCTCGTCAGCACGCTCGAGCAGCACGCGCTGGTCCGCAAGGACGCCCGCGGCCGCCTGCACGTCGGGCTCGGCGTGCTCCACCTCGCCTCCGCGGTGCAACCCGTGCTGCGCGACCTGGCCGTCCCGGTGCTCCGCGGGCTCGCCGAGGCGGTCGGCTGCACGGCGCACCTCACGGTCGCCGACGGCGACGAGGCCCTGGCGCTGGCCGTCGTCGAGCCGTCGTGGACCGACTTCCACGTCAGCTACCGGGTCGGCTCCCGGCACCCACTCAGCCAGGGGGCCGCCGGCAAGGCGATCCTCCTGGGCCGCGATCCCGCCGCCCCGCCGTACGCCGTCACGGCCGGCGAGCTGCAGGCCGGCGCCCGCGGCCTCGCGGCCCCGGTGCCGGGCGTGGACGGCCTCGAGGCCAGCGTCGGCATCGTCACCCTCGGCGACCTCGACACCGACACGATCGGCCCGCTGGTCGCCGCCGCCGCCGCCGAGGTCGCCGCCCGCCTCAGCTGAGAAGCCTCGGCCCGCTGATTCACCATGTGATGCAGGCGAGGCGTCACTTCACATGGTGAATTCGCGGCGTGAAGTGACGCTCCAGCAACATCTCATGATGAAACTGGGGACCGGCTCAACGGGCGACCCGGGCCAGCGGCAGCACCCGATAGGGGACCTGGGTGGCCAGGGCGATGACGGTCGAGCTGCGCACGATGGCAGGCTCGCCCAGCACCCGGTCGATCACCCGCTGGAGGTCGGTGTTGGAGCGGGCGACCACGCGTGCCCACATGTCGCCGGCGCCGGTGATCGTGTGCGCCTCGATCACCTCGGGGATGCCGGCCAGGTGCAGGCCGACCGCGTCGTGGCCGCCGTGGGTGTCCTGGCGGATCTCGAGGGTGAGGAACGCGGTCACGGGGTAGCCCAGCGCCTCGGCGGACAGCTCCGGCCCCCAGCCGGTGATGACCCCGGAGCCGACCAGCTTGTCGAGCCGGGCCTGCACGGTGCCGCGCGCGACGCCCAGGCGGCGCGACGCCTCCAGGACGCCGATCCTCGGGTCCTGTGCGAAGAGGTCGATCAATCTGCCGTCGAGTTCGTCCACGGGGTCCCGCTCTCTGGGCAATGTGCACAGTGTTTCGTCGTACTGTTGCACAGGATGACCGTCGCCGACAGGGTGACATCATGACCTCGACCCAAGAGACCATGTCCACCGGCGGCGCGCTCACCACCGACGAGCTCAGGGCCGACCTCACCCTCGAGCAGCTCCGGCAGCTCGTGGGCCTGGTGGAGTACGACGAGGAGGGCGACGTCTTTCCGGTGACCGGGTGGGACGCCATCGTCTTCGTCGTCGGCAACGCGACCCAGACGGCGCACTACTACCAGTCCGCGTGGGGCATGGACCTGGTTGCCTACTCCGGTCCGGAGAACGGCAACCGCGACCACAAGTCCTTCGTGCTGAGGTCCGGCTCGATCAGGTTCGTCATCAGCGGCGCTGTCGACCCCGACAGTCCGCTGGCCGACCACCACCGCCGTCACGGCGACGGCGTCGTCGACATCGCCCTCGAAGTCCCCGACGTCGACCGCTGCATCGCCCAGGCCCGCAAGGCCGGCGCCACGGTCGTGCGTGAGCCGGAGGACGTCACCGACGAGCACGGCACCGTCCGCACCGCCGCGATCGCGACGTACGGCGAGACCGTGCACACGCTGGTGGACCGCAGTCGTTACGACGGCCCCTACCTGCCGGGCTACGTCGCCAGGGCGAGCACCTGGGTGAAGCCCGAGGGCCAGCCCAAGCGGCTCTTCCAGGCCCTCGACCACATCGTCGGCAACGTGGAGCTCGGCCACATGGACGAGTGGGTGCAGTTCTACAACCGCGTCATGGGCTTCGTGAACATGGCCGAGTTCATCGGCGACGACATCGCCACCGACTACTCCGCGCTGATGAGCAAGGTCGTGGCCAACGGCAACCACCGCGTGAAGTTCCCGCTCAACGAGCCCGCGATCGCGAAGAAGAAGTCGCAGATCGACGAGTACCTCGAGTTCTACCGCGGCGCCGGCGCCCAGCACCTCGCGGTCGCGACCAACGACATCATCGCGTCGGTCGACGCGCTGCGCGCGAACGGCGTGGAGTTCCTCGCGACCCCCGACTCCTACTACGAGGACCCCGAGCTGCGCGCCCGGATCGGCAACGTGCGGGTCCCGATCGAGGAGCTGCACAAGCGCGCGATCCTGGTCGACCGCGACGAGGACGGCTACCTCCTGCAGATCTTCACCAAGCCGCTCGGGGACCG
>JAOPYB010000124.1 GCA_025964835.1 Nocardioides sp.
GAAGCTCGACTTCGGCGTGGTCTGGATCAACACCCACATCCCCTTCATCTCCGAGATGCCGCACGGCGGCTTCAAGCACTCGGGCTACGGCAAGGACCTGTCGATGTACAGCCTCGAGGACTACACCAGGATCAAGCACGTCATGAGCTACATCGGTGAGTGATCGGCCAACGAGAGGCTGAGGGCATGAGGATCCTGCTGATCGGCACCGGGGGCGTCGGGTCGGCGTTCGCCGCCATCGCGGCTCGCCGCCACTTCTTCGAGACGATCGTGGTCGCCGACTACGACGGGGCGCGGGCCGAGAAGGCGGCGAAGACCGACGAGCGGTACGTCGCCGCGCAGGTCGACGCGTCGTCCGCCGAGGCGGTCACCTCGCTGTGCCGCGAGCACGGCATCACGCACGTGATGAACGCGGTCGACCCGGTGTTCAACATGTCGATCTTCGAGGGCGCCTTCGCGGCCGGTGCCGACTACCTCGACATGGCGATGTCGCTGTCGAAGCCGCATCCGCAGTCGCCGTACGAGAAGACCGGCGTGAAGCTCGGCGACGAGCAGTTCGCCCAGGCCCCCGAGTGGGAGTCGGCCGGCCGGCTCGCGCTGGTCGGCATGGGGGTCGAGCCCGGCCTCTCCGACGTGTTCGCCCGGTACGCCGCCGACCACCTCTTCAGCGAGATCGACGAGCTCGGCACCCGCGACGGCGCGAACCTCGTCGTCACCGACGACGAGGGCAACGAGATCTTCGCGCCGTCGTTCTCGATGTGGACCACGATCGAGGAGTGCCTCAACCCGCCCGTGGTCTGGCAGGACGGTAAGTGGTTCACCACGGCGCCGTTCTCCGAGCCGGAGGTCTTCGACTTCCCCGAGGGCATCGGCCCCGTCGAGTGCGTCAACGTCGAGCACGAGGAGGTGCTCCTGATGCCGCGCTGGGTGGACTGCAGGCGGGCGACCTTCAAGTACGGGCTCGGCGACGAGTTCATCAACATCCTCAAGGTGCTGCATGCGCTCGGCCTGGACGGCACCGAGAAGGTGCGCGTCAAGGCCGCTTCCGGTGGGCACTGTGAGGTGAGTCCGCGCGACGTGGTCGCCGCCGTGCTGCCCGACCCCGCCACCGTCGGCCCGCGGATGACGGGCAAGACCTGCGCGGGGCTGTGGGTCACCGGGAAGGGCAAGGACGGCGCCGACCGGTCGACGTACCTCTATCACGTGGTCGACAACGAGTGGTCGATGCGCGAGTACGGCCATCAGTGCGTGGTCTGGCAGACCGCGGTCAACCCGGTGGTGGCGCTGGAGCTCATCGCGCGCGGCACCTGGTCCGGTGCCGGCGTGCTCGGTCCCGAGGCACTCGACGCGGTGCCGTTCCTCGACCTGCTGACCGACTACGGCAGCCCGTGGGGGATCAAGGAGCTCGATGCCGGATCGGGGGTGCCCCTGGGGTCGTCAGGTCGTTGATCGCGGTTCTGACCACCGGACCTCTGCTGACAGCATGTTCCGAGGATGTGCAGCCCAGCGGTCAGCCATCGCCTGATTCCGATTCACCGCAACCGCCCGCATCGAGTGCGAATCCGACCGGGTCCTCAGGTCGCGCTTCGGTCCAGTACCGGATCGAGCAACCCGAGGTCGGACCACTCAACCTCACCACCGGCTACGCGACTTTTCCGGCAGCGTCCACACCGAGCGGCAACCTCGATCACGTGGTCACCATGGACGTCAGGGACGGTCAGCAAGCTTCTGTGGGGGCCCAGTGGTCTGACACGGGGTTCATCAACCGGGCGGTCCGAGTCGGTGGTCGGATCGTCTATTCCGACCGGTCAGACACGCAGAGCGACTCGGCGCCAGCCGTCCTGTGGCGGGAGATCGCGATCGATGTGGCGTCCGGGAGATCGCTGACGCTGGCGTCGAAGGGCGATGTACCGGATCCTCTCGCCCGGTCCTGTCACACGCTGAGATGACACCGGGTAGCGGGTCCGTGGCGGGCGACCGGCTGATCTCTCTCCATCAGGAGAGTCCCAGCACCCGAGCCACACGGTTGGTGGAGACTGCTGGGGAGTTGGTCTGGATGGCTCGACTGCGCCGACGGCGCTCACCCACACGTCGCTGGCCATGGGCTGTGGCGCTACGGACGATGGCACGATCGTCTGGACCGAGCACATCGATCCCAAGAGCCCAACGATGCCTGCGGACGGCATCCTGGACGATCCCTATCTCCTCAGGACGGCCTCGCCCGAGGGTGCTCAACAGACACTTCACGAAGGTTACTTCGCGGCCTACTTCCCGCAGGTGGTCAGCCACTATGTCGGTTGGACTCGGTCGGACGGTCACCCCGTTGTCACCGACCTGAGGTCGGGCGGCCTATCTCCTGGGGCACGGCGACAACGTCCGGTTGGTCGTCATGGGCTCAGCAAGCGGCGACGACTGAGGCGAGGAGGGCCCCGATATCGGGGCGACGGATGTCGGTGCCGGGACGTAGCGTCGTCCTCGATGACCACCACCCTCGGCGCCGAGCGTCCCACCGCCACCCCGGCGGCCGACCGGCCCGGTCCGGGCGCCAGCGTCGACTGGCGCCGGCTGCACACCCCGGTCGCCGTCTGGGGCCTGGTCGCCTGCCAGGTGGCGGCGATCGGCACGTCGCTCGGCTCGCTGGTCGCGGGGCATCTCGCCGAGGCCGCGTCCGGGCGACTGGTCGGCGTCCTCGCGGGGCCACGGTCATCGGAGCCACGAGCAAGCGCGCCGCCCTCGCCCAGGCCGACCGCGTCGTCGTGCTCGCGTGGGGCCACCTCGCGGGGTAGCTCAGGACCAGCTCGCCCGCGGCAGCACCAGCCGGGGAGCCGCCGGCGGTGAGGTCGCCGGGCGGACCGTGACGGTGGCCTCCGCCTCGGCGACGACGGCGTGCCGGGCCGCCCGCACCTGCACCGCGAAGGTCTCGGTGGGCTCGGTCACGGGGCCGGGCGGCACGGCGACCGGCACCTCGGTGCTGCGGGCGCCCGCCGGCACGACCATCCAGCCGTCGAAGGTCCGGACGTCGCCGGCTCCCGCCGACCCGCGGCGGGTGCGCACGTGCACCCGGACGTCCCGGCCGCTGGCGCGGGAGAGCCGTACGACGACCGGCGCCGCCACGTCGACCGTGGCGGACCGGGTGACCGAGCCACCGGTCACCGTGACATCCGGTGGGCCGTCGCGGTCGACGATCGTGAGGAGCGCCTGCCGTCCGGAGGGTCGGATCCCGTGACCGGCGTCGAGCCCGAGCGCGACCTCCTCGCGGTCCTCGTCCAGCCCGTCGCGCGGGACCGGCAAGGTCAGCCGCGCGCGCGTCTCGCCCACCCGGAACCGCACCTGGCGGCGCGACCAGGCGTGGTCACCGCGCGTCGTCGCGACATCCTGGGTCCACACCACGACGCTCGTGCGGAGTGAGGTCGGCCGGTCCAGGCGCACCGTCACGCGGGCGGAGTGTCCCTCGAGCACGGTTCGGGTCGCGGTCACGGACGCGACCGGCACCGGCGGGGCCGGGTGACCGAGCGTGTCGAGGGCGGCGAGGCAGTAGCCCAGCCGCCGCAACCGGGCCACCTCCTGCGGCAGTGCCCGCACGGTCGCGGGGGAGTTGGTCACCCCGTCGTGCTGGAGCACGATGTCGGCAGCCGGGTCGGTGGGGTGCGGGCGCACCTCGCTCAGCACCGTCGCGACGATCGCGCCCGGCCCGCGGCCGGCCACCCAGTCGCGGGAGTCGACGGTCCACAGCACCGGGACGTAGCCGTCGTGCGCGAGCACCCGGCGTACCCGCGCGTCGACCGAGCCGTACGGCGGCCGCACCAGGTCGGTGGGCGTGATGCCGACCCGGCGCATCTCACGCCGGGTGTCGCGCAGCGCGTCTCTGATCTCGGCGCGCGACTGGGTCGTGAGGTCGGTGTGCGCCCAGGTGTGGTTGCCGATCGCGAAGCCGGAGCGGGCCACGAGCCTGGCGGCGTCGGGTGCCGAGGCGATCCGGGAGCCGACCATGAAGAACGTAGCGGGGACGTCGAGCCGCTTCAGGACCCGCACAAGTCGCGGCGTCACGGTGGCCGACGGACCGTCGTCGAAGGTCAGCGCGACCAGTCCGCGCGAGCAGGGGGTGCGCTGGCGCGGGTCGGCGCCCGACGCCGGTGCGGCGGCGGGCAGCGCGAAGAGTGTCGTCACCAGCGCCGCGAGCGCGAGCCTCATCCCCGTCACGGGACTTGGACGCGCGGGCCGCCGAGAATGTTGCGGGCGTCAGCGGGTGGCGGTGAACCCCTCCGCCACCACGTCGAACGCCTCGTGCAGCAGCGCGTCGGAGATCGCGAGCGGCGGCAGGAAGCGCAGCACGTTGCCCCAGGTGCCGCAGGTCAGCGTGACGACGCCGTGCCGGTGGCAGTACGCCGACACGGCGGCCGCGCGGGTCGGCTCCGGGTCCGTGGTGCCGGGCGTGCACAGCTCGATCGCCATCATCGCGCCGCGGCCCCGGAGGTCGCCGATGACCGCGAACTCCTCCTGGAGGCTGGTCAGCCGGGAGCGCATGATCGCGCCGATCTCCCGGGCCCGGGCCGACAGGTCGTGGGCGCGCATCTCCTCGATCGCGCCGAGCGCGGCCGCGCAGGCGACCGGGTTGCCGCCGTACGTCCCGCCGAGCCCGCCCACGTGGACCGCGTCCATGAGCTCGGAGCGGCCGGTGACGCCGGCGAGCGGGAGGCCACCGGCGATGCCCTTGGCGGTCGTGACCAGGTCGGGGACCACGCCCTCGTCGTCGGACGCGAACCAGTCGCCGGTGCGGCAGAAGCCCGACTGGATCTCGTCGGCGATGAAGACGACCCCGTTGGCGGTGCACCACGCCGCGAGGGCGGGCAGGAAGCCGGGAGCGGGCACGATGAAGCCGCCCTCGCCCTGGATCGGCTCGATCACGACGCAGGCGAGGTTGCTGGCGCCGACCTGCTTCTCGATCACGTCGATCGCGCGCGCCGCGGCCTCCTCGCCCGAGAGGCCATCGCGGAACGGGTAGGACATCGGGGCCCGGTAGACCTCGCCCGCGAACGGCCCGAAACCCTGCTTGTAGGGCATGTTCTTGGCCGTCATCGCCATCGTCAGGTTCGTGCGCCCGTGGTAGGCGTGGTCGAAGACCGCCACCGCGTCGCGACCGGTCGCGACGCGGGCGATCTTGACGGCGTTCTCGACCGCCTCGGCGCCCGAGTTGAACAGGGCGGTCTTCTTGGCGTGGTCACCCGGGGTCAGCTCGCCGAGGGCCTCGCAGACGTCGACGTAGCCGTCGTACGGAGTGACCATGAAGCAGGTGTGGGTGAAGGCGGCGACCTGTTCCTGGACCCGCGCGACGACCGACTCGGCAGCATTGCCGACCGACACGACGGCGATCCCGGAGCCGAGGTCGATCAGGGAGTTGCCGTCGACGTCGACGAGAACGCCACCGCCGGCGGCGACCACGAAGACCGGAAGCGTGATGCCGACCCCGTCGGCGACGTGCGCCTTCTTGCGGTCCAGCCGGAGCAGCGACTCGGGCCCGGGGATCTCGGTGAGGAGGCGGCGTTCCTGGGGGAGGGACGGGCCGCCGACGGCTGCATCGGTCATGGGGATGAGGTTAGTCCTCCGGCGGTGCGCGAGACTGGTCCCGTGAGAGACGTCGTGATCCTGGGCAGCACCGGGTCGATCGGCACCCAGGCCCTCGACCTGGTGCGGGCCAACCCGGGCCTCTTCCGGGTCGTCGGGCTGACCGCGGGCGGCTCGAGCCCGGGCCTCTTCGACCGGCAGGTGACCGAGTTCGGCCCCGAGTTCCACGGCCTCGGCGAGGAGGCCTCCGTCGAGGCGGCCGGGCGGCCGGCGGACGTGGTTCTCAACGGCATCACCGGGGCCGTCGGCCTGCGACCGACGCTCGCCGCGCTCGATGCGGGCACCACCCTGGCCCTGGCCAACAAGGAGTCGCTGATCATGGGCGGCCCGCTGGTGCTCGAGCGCGCGAAGCCCGGACAGATCGTGCCGGTCGACTCCGAGCACTCCGCCCTCGCCCAGTGCCTGCGCGGCGGCCGCGCCGAGGAGGTACGACGCCTGGTGCTGACCGCGAGCGGCGGCCCGTTCCGGGGCCGCACCCGCGAGGAGCTGGCCGACGTCACGCCCGAGCAGGCCATGAACCACCCCACCTGGGACATGGGGCCGGTGATCACGATCAACTCCGCGACCCTGGTCAACAAGGGGCTCGAGGTGATCGAGGCGCACCTGCTGTTCGGCATCCCGTTCGACCGGATCGAGGTGGTCGTCCATCCGACCAGCGTCGTGCACTCGATGGTCGAGTTCCTCGACGGCTCCACGCTCGCCCAGGCCAGCCCGCCGACCATGCTGATCCCGATCGCGCTCGGCCTGGGCTGGCCCGACCGGGTGCCCGACGCGGCCCCGCCCGTGGATTGGACGACGCCGCAGACCTGGGAGTTCTTCCCGCTCGACGACGAGGCGTTCCCGGCCGTGGCCCTGGCCCGCAGCGCGGGGGAGGCGGGCAGCACCGCGCCCGCCGTCTACAACGCCGCCAACGAGGTCGCGGTCGACGCCTTCCGCACCGGGCGACTCGCCTTCACCGAGATCGTCGACACGGTGGCATCGGTCCTGGGGCAGCACGACGTACCCTCGAAGGAGCAGCTCACCATCGACGACGTGCTCGCCGCCGACGCGTGGGCGCGCACCGCTGCCACGGCCCGGATCGAAGGGACCCCATGACCGCCGTCTACTACGCACTCGGCGTGCTGATCTTCGTCGTCGCCATCCTGGCGTCGATCGGCCTGCACGAGCTCGGGCACATGATCCCGGCGAAGAAGTTCGGCGGGAAGGTCACCCAGTACTTCATCGGCTTCGGTCCGACGGTGTGGAGCAGGCAGGTCGGCGAGACCGAGTACGGCGTGAAGGCGATCCCGCTCGGCGGCTACGTCAAGATCGTCGGGATGCTCCCGCCGGACGCGGCGCACCTCGCCGACGAGGTCACCGTCGACGCCCAGGGCAACCGGGTGGTCAAGGTCCGCAAGTCCAACACCGGCATGTTCACGCAGCTGATCTCCGACGCCCGCGCGGCCGAGTGGGAGACGATCCGGCCCGAGGACGAGGACCGGCTCTTCTACAAGATGCCCTGGTGGAAGAAGGTCGTCGTGATGGCGGGCGGCCCGACCGTCAACCTGTTGATCGCCTTCTTCATCTTCCTCGGCATCTTCTCGATCTACGGCACCCGCACCGACGAGGCCGACGCGGGCAGGCCGGTCCTCGAGACGGTGTCGACCTGCGTCCTGCCGTACGCCGAGGCCGACCGGGACTGCGTGGCCGGCGACCCCAGGAGCCCGGCCGTCGAGGCGGGCCTGCGCCCCGGCGACACGATCACGAGCTTCAACGGCACGCCCGTGAGCTCGTGGGACGACCTGCGCGCGCTCATCCAGGGCAACGACGCCGGCAAGGCGGTCATCGGCTACGAGCGCGACGGCCGCGCGCTGACCGGCACCACGAGCACCACCGTCGAGGCGCGTCCCACCTCGCTCACGAGCGAGACGCTCCATCAGGTCGGCTTCCTCGGGGTGGCCCCCACGTCCCACACCGTCGTCACCAAGGGCGGGCCGATCTACACGCTCGACCAGATGGGCACGATGACCGTCGACACGGTCAAGGCCCTCGGCACGCTGCCGGTCAAGGTCTGGGGGGTCGCCGAGGCGATCGTCGGCGTCAGGGACCGCGCCATCGACAGCCCGGTCAGCATCGTCGGCGGTGGCCGGATGGCCGGCGAGACGGTCTCCCACCAGAGCTTCCCGGTCGCCGAGAAGGCGGTCTACCTGCTTGCCCTGATCGCCGGGTTCAACTTCTTCATCGGCATGTTCAACTTCGTGCCGCTGCTCCCGCTCGACGGCGGCCACATCGCCGGTGCGCTCTTCGAGGCGATCCGCCGCGGCTTCGCACGGTTGCGCCGCCGACCCGACCCCGGGTACGTCGACGTGGCCAAGCTGCTCCCGATCGCCTACGTCGTCGCGAGCGCGTTCCTGGTGATGGGCGTGGTGCTGATCGTCGGGGACCTCGTCGTCCCCCTCCACATCCCCGCCTAGTCTCGATACGGTCGCTGCGCGACCTACTCGACCACCGAGAGAGCCGCGACGGTCGCTGCGCGACCTACTCGACCACCGAAGTAGCCTGAGAGCATGACCGCGATCAGCCTGGGCATGCCCGAGGCGCCTCCGCCCGTGCTCGCCCCCCGCCGGCCCACCCGCCAGATCAAGGTGGGCAAGGTGGGCGTCGGCAGCGAGTCCCCTGTCTCGGTCCAGTCGATGACGACGACGCTGACGTCCGACGTCAACGCCACCCTCCAGCAGATCGCCGAGCTGACCGCGACCGGCTGCGACATCGTGCGGGTCGCCTGCCCGAGCCAGGACGACGCCGACGCCCTGTCCGAGATCGCGCAGCACTCGCAGATCCCGGTGATCGCCGACATCCACTTCCAGCCCAAGTACGTCTACGCCGCGATCGACGCCGGCTGTGCCGCCGTACGCGTCAACCCGGGCAACATCCGCAAGTTCGACGACCAGGTCAAGGAGATCGCCCGGGCCGCCAAGGACCGCGGCACCTCGATCCGGATCGGCGTCAACGCCGGCAGCCTCGACAAGCGGATCATGGACAAGTACGGCAAGGCCACGCCCGA
>JAOPYB010000179.1 GCA_025964835.1 Nocardioides sp.
ATCGCCCGCGAGCGCGAGGAGCGCGAGCTCAACCGGGTGCGTCCCGGCGACCTGCGGCGCGGCAACGTGGGCGACGGCAAGACCCCCTCGGGCCGGCAGATCCCGCGGTGAGCCGGAGCCCACGCCCGCGCAAGGCGCGCGGACAGTCCCGCGTCGGAGCCCGCTTCGAGGCCGTCGTCGGTCCCGTCGCGCACGGCGGCCACTGCATCGTGCGACTGCCGGAGCCCGAGACCCGGGTCGTGTTCGTGCGCCACGCGATCCCCGGCGAGCGGGTCGTCGTCTCGATCACCGAGGGCACCGAGGGCGACCGGTTCTGGCGCGGTGACGCGGTCGAGGTCCTCGAGGCCTCGCCCGACCGGGTCCCCGTCCCCTGCCCGTACGCCGGCCCCGGCCGCTGCGGCGGCTGCGACTTCCAGCACGTCTCGCTCGAGCGGCAGCGCGACCTCAAGGGCGCCGTCGTGCGGGAGCAGCTGGCCCGGCTCGCGAAGGTCGACCTGCCGGTGGTCGTCGAGCAGGTCGCCGGCGACGAGGACGGGCTGCGCTGGCGCACGCGCGTCCAGTACGCCGAGGGCCCGCGCGGCCAGCGCGCCATGCGCAAGCACCGCTCGCGCGACGTGGTCCCGATCGACGACTGCCTGATCGCCCGGGAGGACGCCCGCGAGGTGCACCCGCCCGGCTCCACGCTGGACCGCTCGGCGGTGGCCCCGTCCTCGGTGGTCCACGAGCGGGTCACCACCCGGCTCGAGGGGTCGCACGGCTTCGCCGTGGAGGCCGACGGCTTCTGGCAGGTACACCCCGGCGCCCCGCGGGTGCTCGTCGAGACCGTGCTCGCCTTCCTGCAGCCGAAGCCGGGGGAGAAGGTCATGGACCTCTACTCCGGTGTCGGCCTCTTCGCCCGCTTCCTCATCGACGCGGTGGGGGAGCGGACCCGCGTCGTGGCGATCGAGGGCGACCGGCTGGCGGCCCGGCACGCCCGCACCAACCTGGCGGGCAGCGAGGGTGCCGTGGTCGAGTGCGGGAGCGTCGAGCAGGTGCTCGCGTCGTCGTACGACGAGCCGTTCGACCTCGTCGTCCTCGACCCGCCCCGCGAGGGCGCGCGCCGCCAGGTCGTCGAGCAGATCGTCGACCGCGCGCCGCGGGCGGTCGCCTACGTCGCCTGCGACCCGGCCGCCTTGGCCCGGGACGTGGCGTTCTTCGCCGAGCACGGCTACGAGCTGCGCCGGATCCGGGCCCTCGACCTGTTCCCGATGACGCACCACGTCGAATGCGTGGCGCTCTTGGAGAAAACCGGCTCTGACCTGCGGCGGAGCGATTCGCGATGAAGCAGTCGACCTCCGCTTGACCCGCCTTGTCGCGCACCTTGGGCGCACTTTTGGGCTCAGCAGACCGGACTCTGTGCTGGGGGAACCGGCGCGCGTCAGGCGGCCTGCGGCGCTGGAGCTTGCAGAATCGCCCGTGGACGGACGTGCAGCACGCCAGTGGACTTTGGGGGCCGGCGGGAAGGCCCCGAGGGCGCTCAGCGCGGCTTCCGTCGTAGGCAGGTGGCGCCTCGACCGCGGGCGCGCCAACCACCCCCATCGGATGGTTCTCGGTGCCCTGATGACCTCACCAGTCCGCGGGCGCACTCACGCAGGTGGGGCACCTGGTGACGGCGCACGATCGCTGAGACCGTGCGCGGCGAGAGGTTGACCTCAGGGCCGATCCAGCCCTGACCTCGCCTCACTTCGTCTCGCAGCTGGAGGACCTGCTGCCCAACCTCAGTCGGGGTTCGTCGCGGGCAGTGGTGTGGCCGCGAGGAGCGGTCGAGCAGGCCGGGCCTCGCCGTCGACGCGGAAACGCGCGACCCAACGGTGTGCGGACTTGCGAGAGACGCCGAGCTCTTTGGCGACCTGAGACACCGGGCGACCATCCTCGATCACCCGGGCGACGAGCAGACGACGGCCATGCAGATTCAAACGAGCGTTAGCGTGGGCCACCAGGACCTCCTGGTCGGTGAAGACGTCAGACATCTCTACAAGCCGGGAGGTCCTTCCCTTTCACAACCCCCGCACCGTCACCAACGTCCCTGCCGAGTACACCTAGTGCGAGGTGGGGTCGGTTGGTCCGGGCACGGTGACCGCGGCGATGGCTGTCGTCAGAGGGACGGCCAGGACGAGACCGATGCTGCTGGCGAGGGTGCGCACGATCTCGCCCGTGATGTCCTCGGTGGCGAGTAGGTCGACGATCGGCAGGTCGTAGAGCTGCAGGATGAGCAGCACGACGAGCGCGGTCCCGGCGTAGGCGAAGGCGATCGTGTAGATCGTCGAGGCGATGTGGTCGCGGCCGATCCGCATGGCACTGGCGACGAGTCGCCCTCGGCTCATGCCGGGCGAGGCGCCGCGGAGCTCCCAGACCGCCGATGCCTGGGTGATCGTGACGTCGTTGAGCACCCCCAAGCCGGCGATCACGATGGCGCAGGTCAGCAGGCCCTGGAAGTCAAGGTCGCCCGCGTAGGAGGACAGAACCCCGCCGGATTCGTCGCTCACCCCCGTCAGATGCGTGGAGCTGATGGCGAGGAGGCCGATCAGTGCGGTGATTCCGAGGCCGCCTAGGGTCCCGGCTAGGGCGGCACTGGTTCGCAGTGACAACCCGTGGGTCGTGTAGAGCACGACGAACATGATGGCGGCCGCCGCGGTCAGCCCGACCAGGAGGCCCGGCTCGCCCACCAGCAGTGCCGGGAGCACGAACTTCCAGATGACCAGCCCGCTCACCGCCAGACCTGTCAGGGCCATGAGGCCGCGCAGACGCGCCACGGCGAGGACGAGAAGCACGAAGGCGATCACCAACAGCCACAGGGTGCCACTGCGCTCGGTGCCGAAGTAGGAGTACGTCGCCGGCTGCCCGTCGGTGGCAGGGATGCGCATCAGCCGCACCTCGTCCCCGGCTGCCAGCCCCGACGCGGCGACCTGCGGGGCGACCTGGACCCGTGCCTTGTCGCCTCTCCCGGCGCCCGTGGTGACCGAGACGACCAGCTGTCCGCAGCCCTGACCGCTCGCGTCGGGGGCTCCGGTGTCCGACACCTTGCAGACTGGCTGGACCTGCGAGACGACGGCATCCGGGAAGGTCACTCCGGGCGCCGCGAAGCTGACCGAGGCGACGAGCTTGTCGGCCTCGCCGGAGTCCGGCCACAGGGCGAACAGTCCGACCACGGTGGCGATCGCTGCGAGCCCCAATGTCGCCATGAGCGCGGTGCGTGGCAGTCGCGCGACGGTCAGCGCGGCGTCGATGTCCGCCCCAGCGCGATGCGAGTGTCCCGACCCCATGGAGGACATCATGCTGTGTCGCAACCCGGACTCAGGCCGCAGGGCCGACCGGCGCGAGGCAGTCCGGCGCGAGGCAGTCCTCTCGCGGCTGGGCTGCCCTCGGCGGTGCGCCGGGCGACTTAGTCGCGCCTGGTGGGATCGGTGCGCATGCGGGTAAGCACGATAGTGTTCAGCGCCCAGTTCTGGCGCCGGTCACCGCCGCGATTCAGTCGGTGTCGCACGGTGTTGCCCGAGGATGGCGGAATCGGGCAGGTGCCGGCGATCTGGGCCATCGCGGCTTCGCTGCGCCCACGGGTTCCCACGGCGCCGCCAAACTCGCGCCACTGTCGGGCCAAACCCGCACCGATCCCATCATGGAGCGGAGCAAGCGGGACTTCTTGCAACGGCCTAGCGAGGTGGTCGCCTGCCGTGCCTGGCGTCCACGGGCCAGCGGATCAGAGCGCGGGCACACCAATCGCCCGAAGCGCGCCTCGCAACTTCTGATGGCCCTCGTGGAAGTGCCAGCCGATTCCTGTGTAGCCGACCGATCGTGGGCTGGCGATGTTCGCTGGGATGTCGTCGATTGGAACCAGAAAGCCCGGCCGAGAACCGACGATCCTGGCGACCTGCACGAAAAATCGCGGATCGGGTTTCGCGATGCCAAGGTCGCAGGAGTAACAACCGACGTCGAACAATTCGTCGTATGCGAGTTCGGTGCGCATGAACCGCGCTCGACCGGGATCTTGGTTCGTGGCCAGATGCACCCCGTAGCCCGTTCCGCCAAGTTGCCGAGCCAAGATCGCGGTCTCGTCGATAACGTCAATCGCCAACCATGCGGCCTCATGAATGTCCGAGGCCGGCGTATCGACGCCGTACGCCGCCAGGAGTTCGGAGATTTCCGCGAAGTAGTCTCCCTTCCCCCGCCAGACCGGGAGCTCCTCTCGCCACGCCAACTCGAAGAACTCGTCGGTTCTCGCCGGGCAACGGCTTCATCGCCGCGTGCCAGCCGGTCACGAAGTCTTGAAACCCCGTCGCCGTCGAACAGGACATGCTCAATCATGAAACCTCAGGACAACAAGTAGGGGGTCTGCTGCACGATCGGGTGACAGGTTGGGTCACGCGGCCTGAGTGGCCGGTGCGGTCATGGTGGTCTCGAACTCGATGGGGGTCAGTCGGCCCAGGGAGTCCTGTCTGCGGCGGCGGCGGTGGTAGGTCCGTTCGATCCAGGTCACGATCGCGATCCGGAGGTCCTCGCGGGTGGTCCAGGGCTGCCTGTTGAGGACGTTCTTCTGGAGCAGGCTGAAGAAGCTCTCCATGGCTGCGTTGTCGCCGGCGGCGGAACCGGTACCCGAACTCGGGGTCGTCGGTGCGGTGACGTGCCGGGTACTGAAGCTGGCCCGTCAGCCCTCTCCGCCATGCAGTGCGATCGGCCATCGCCTCGGCGGCGTCCAGGGCCTCATCGGTCGGGCCCAGGCAACCTGCCGTCGCTGCGCAATGCGCTCGCGGTCGGTCGGTCCGTCGTCGGCGGGTACGTCTGGGTCGCCCCGCTCGCCCTGCCTGGCTGAGAGCCTGCTCACCGCGATGATCACCGATCCTGGCAGCCGGTGGCCGCGTCGGCCCAGGCCGGTGAGAGCAGTTCGTATTCGAGGGCTGCGAACGCAGGCTTCGCCGTAGTGCCGCCGAGGTCCCCATCGTCTGGATAGGGCCTGGGTTCGGCGTCTTCCCGATGACCACGTCGAGTGCGAGGCGCTGCTGGAGCGTCAGCGGCGGCTGGCGTAGACGCGTCGTACGACGTCCTCGACGTCGGGCTCCTCGACCGCGAGGTCGAGCACCTCCACGCGTTCCGACACCGCGGCCAGCACCCGCGCCGCCGTCGTGTGCTCGGCGTCGAAGGCCAGGCGCTGCCGCAGCCCACCGCCCTCACTGCCGAGGTGCTCGGTCTCGGAGATGTCGCGGAGGTCGGGGGTCGACTCGGCCAGGTCGACGACCAGCACTCGGCGCGCGCCGACCGTGCGGGAGAGTCCGGTCAGCGTGCCGTCCCACACGAGCGAGCCGCGGTCGACGAGGAGCACCCGGTCACAGAGCCGCTCGACGTCGCCCATGTCGTGGGTCGTCAGCACCAACGTGGTGCCGTGGGTGCGCCGTTCCGCGACGAGGAACTCGCGCAACCGCTGCTTCGACAGCACGTCGAGACCGATCGTGGGCTCGTCGAGGATCACCAGGCGCGGCGAGTGCAGGAGCGCGGCGGCCATCTCGGCCCGCA
Source organism: Nocardioides sp. (assembly GCA_025964835.1). GTDB lineage: Bacteria > Actinomycetota > Actinomycetes > Propionibacteriales > Nocardioidaceae > Nocardioides. The sequence continues at coordinate 5,545 of JAOPYB010000179.1, forward strand.
TCCGCTGGCCGAGCGAGAGCTGGCGCACCGGCGTGCCGAGGAACTCCTCCAGCTCGAGGCGCTCCACCAGCTCCTCGGTCCGCGCGGCCTCGCGGGCAGCGTCGAGCCCGTGGATGGCCGCGAGGATCCGGAACGACTCGCGCACCGGCAGGTCCCACCACAGCTGCGAGCGCTGCCCGAACACCACACCGACCTCGCGGGCCAGGCGGCGACGGTCGGCCACCGGGCGCAGCCCGCAGGTGGTCGCGGAGCCACGCGTGGGCACCAGGATGCCGCAGAGCATCTTGATGGTGGTGGACTTCCCAGCACCGTTGGCGCCGATGTAGCCGACGGCCTCACCGGCATCGATGCGCACGTCGAGGGCGCCCACGGCCGTGACCGTCCGCCGCCGCAGGCCGTCGCGGACCCGGAAGTCGCGGCCCAGCCCCTCCATCACGATCACGGGCTCGCTCATCCGCCGCCTCCTCGGTAGTGCCGCACGCCCAGCCGCCAGGCGAGCAGGGCCATCGTCCAGGTCCACACGGCCGCCAGGGGGGCGAACCAGCCCAGCCAGGTGGGCATCCACTCCGGCCCGGGCAGACCCAGGAGGGTGATCGCGGGCAGGTACGCCGTGAAGGCCATCGGGAAGAAGAACCCGAAGAGCACCTTGAGCGGGCGGTCCCAGACGCTCGCCGGCTGCGTGGCGGCGTACCGGCCGCCGTACACGAACGCATTGGTCGCCTCGGCGCCGTCGATGAGGAAGAACTGTGCGCCGGCCGCCCACACGAACATCGCGGCGAACGTCGCGGTGCCACTGAGCACGGCGAGCGCGACGAGCAGGACCGCCGAGACCGACCACTCCACGTCGGCCGCGACCAGTCCGGCCGCCAGCGCCGCCACGCCGACCGCGGCCCGGGCGAGGCGGCGCAGCGAGATGTCGGACGTGATCAGCTGCAGCAGCAGGGGCTGTGGGCGCAGGTAGAAGACGTCGAGCGTGCCCGCACGGAGGTACGTCGGCAGGTTGTCGCAGTGCCCGAAGGCCAGGT
>JAOPYB010000140.1 GCA_025964835.1 Nocardioides sp.
CGGGCGGAGACGTCGTCGGGTCCGCCGCCGTAGAAGTTGACGCCCTTGCGCTCGAAGCGCGAGATGTTGGGGGCGAAGTAGGCCTCGATGCCGATGATCGGCTTGACCCCCGCGTTGCGCGCCAGCCTGTAGAACTCGTAGGCGCCGAACACGTTGCCGTGGTCGGTCATCGCGACCGCCGGCATCCCCAGCTCGGCGGCCCGCTCGGTGAGCGCCCCGAGCCGTGCCGCCCCGTCGAGCATGGAGTACTCGGTGTGCACGTGGAGGTGGACGAAGGAGTCCTGGGCTGTCGCCATCGTCGCGGGCCACTCCTCGGCTGATCTGGGGCTGATCTGGGGCTGTTCAGGGCGTGCAGCAGTGACCACGGCGTACGCCGTGACGGTCGTCCGGGGGGAAGACCGTCAGCCTACGACACCACCTGAGGACATCGTGGCAGCCACGTCCGACAATCTCCGGGCTCAGCGGTGCCGGGCGGCGTCGAGGCTCTCGGTGATGACCGCGTCGACGATGCGGGCCAGCCGCTCGACGCCCAGCGCCGGGGCACGCCGGGCCAGGGCCTCGGCGATCGCGCGCTCGCGGGCGGGATCGCGCGCCGTGCCGGGCTTGTGGTCCTGGACCGCCCGGGTCAGGGCCGCCCGCCGGGCCAGGAGGTCGCCGAGCTGCTCGTCCACCTCGTCGATGAGCCCGCGTAAGAACGCCAGCGGCCGGGCGCCCGGCCACGCCATCCGGACGTCGGGCTCCTTCTCCTCGTTCGCGTCCCCGTCGGTGCGCTCCAGGTCGACGAGCCCGCGGTGCTCGTAGAAGCCCCGGGCGGGGTCGTTGCTCTCGAACACCCAGAGGCAGAAGCCGCCCGGGCGCAGGGTCTTGACCAGGTCGAGGAGGGTGCCACCGATGCCCTGACCGGCCGCCTCCGGCGCGACGTACAGGTCGTCGAGCCAGTCACCGCGGACCCGGGCGTAGCCGAGCAGCGCTCCCCCGTCCTCGGGCCCGGCCGCCGCGACCCAGACCTCCTGCTCGGCCAGGTCCCACGAGCCGACCCAGGCCCGGACCTCGGACAGCGGGTGCAGGCTCCGCGGCATCCGGGGGTACGCCGCCTCCCGCACCCGGTGGTGCAGGTCGGCAACCGCCGGCAGGTCGGCCGTGGTCGCCGGGCGGAGCAGCACGTGCTCCATCAGTGTGCCTCGCGGATGACCTCGAGGGCCGCGGCCAGGTCGTCGGGGTAGGCCGACTCGTACTCGACCTGCTCACGGGTGTCGGGGTGCTCGAAGCCGAGGCGCACGGCGTGCAGCCACTGCCGCTCCAGCCCGACCCGCTTGGCCAGGCTGGGATCCGCGCCGTAGGTCACGTCGCCGACGCAGGGGTGCTTGAGAGCGGCCATGTGCACCCGGATCTGGTGGGTCCGGCCGGTCTCGAGGTGCACCTCGAGCAGGCTGGCGAAGCGGTGCGCCTCGAGCGTCTCGTAGTGGGTGACGCTGGCCCGGCCGTCGGCCATCACGGCGAACTTGTAGTCGGCCTTCGGGTGCCGGCCGATCGGCGCGTCGATGGTGCCCTCGTGCGGGTCCGGGTGACCCTGCACGAGCGCGTGGTAGGTCTTGTCGACGGTCCGGTTGCGGAAGGCGTTCTTGAGCACGGAGTACGCGTGCTCCGACTTGCAGATCACCATCACGCCCGAGGTGCCGACGTCGAGCCGCTGCACGATGCCCTGGCGCTCCGAGGCGCCGCTCGTGGCGATCCGGAAGCCGGCGCCCGCGAGGTGCCCGACGACAGTGGGACCGGACCAGCCCGGCGATGGGTGCACCGCCACCCCGACCGGCTTGTCGATCACGACGATGGAGTCGTCGTCGTGGATGATCTTGATGCCCTCGACGATCTGGGCCTTGACCGCCAGCGGGTCGACGAGCGTCGGGATCGTGACGTCGAGGACGGCGCCGGGCAGGACCCGGTCGCTCTTGCCGACGCCGGAGCCGTCGACCTGCACGTGGCCGGCCGCGATCAGCTCGGCGGCACGGGTGCGGGAGAGTCCGAACATGCGGGCCATCGCCGCGTCGACACGCTCCCCCGCGAGGCCGTCCGGGACGGACAGGACGCGGTGGTCTGAAGAATTCATGCCTGGGGCTCCTGGCGGGGCTCGCGCCCCGTGGTGGGCAATCCGTCGATCCTGATGCCGCGGAACGCCTGCACGAGGATCAGGGCGGCGGCCACGTTGATGCACGAGTCGGCGACGTTGAAGACCGGCCAGTGCGGCAGCATCAGGAAGTCGATGACGTGCCCCCGCAGCGGTCCGGGCGCGCGGAAGAGCCGGTCGGTGAGGTTCCCGGAGACACCGGCCAGCAGCAGGCCGAGCGCGACCGCCCAGCCGACACTGGCGATCCGGCGGCTCAGGAAGAGCACGACCAGGACGGCCAGCATCGCCACGCAGGTGAGCAGCACGGTGTACGAGGTGCCGGTGCTGAAGGCGGCGCCCGGGTTGCGGGTCAGGTGCAGGACCAGCAGGTCACCGAGGACGCGGACGTCGGGGTGCCCGGTCAGCCGGTCGACGGCGAGGAGCTTGGTGCCGAGGTCGACGACGTACGCCGCGATCGCGACGGCGGCGAAGATCCCGGTCGCACGCGCCCGGGAAGGGGTACGCCGATCCGGGACCGGACTGGTGGAGTCGCCGGTCAGCGACGTTCCTCGCGCTGCTTGCATGTCAGGCACAGTGTGGCACGGGGAAACGCCATGACCCGCATCTTGCCGATGGGGTTGCCGCACGACTCGCACACGCCGTAGGTGCCGTCGTCGATGCGGGCCAGGGCCCGCTCGATCTGGGCCAGCTTGTCGCGTTCGTTGTTGAGCACGGTCAGCTCGTGGTCGCGCTCGAAGCTGGTCGCGCCCATGTCGGCCTGGTC
>JAOPYB010000148.1 GCA_025964835.1 Nocardioides sp.
TTCCGGGCGCTGGTCAAGCGCCGCGAGGCCGTGCACAACCTGCTGGTGTCCACCTCGACCCTGTCCAAGGAGCTGACCGCCCTGGTCAAGCAGAGCCGCGCGGACCTCAAGCCCGCGCTGACCCACCTCGACAACGTCTTGCTGGTCCTCAACAAGAACGAGGACAACCTCGACAACAGCCTGCGGCTGATGGCGCCGTTCAACCGCGTCTTCGCGAACACGCTCGGCACCGGGCCCTGGTTCGACACCTACATCCAGAACCTCCCGCCGGTTCCCCAGGCAGGTGGCTGAGATGACCGTGCTGAAGAAGTTCCTGGTGCCGGCCGTGATCCTGGCGCTCGTCGTGGTGGGGGCGTTCACGCTGTTCCGCAGCCCCGACCAGAAGACCCTGTTGGCGCACTTCCCGCGGACCATCTCCATCTACGAGGGCAGCGAGGTCCGGGTGCTCGGCGTCCCGGTCGGCACCGTCGACTCGGTGACCCCGTCGGGCACCGACGTGGTCGTGAAGATGTCCTACGACGCCGACACCAAGATCCCGGCCGACGCCAAGGCCGTCATCATCGCGCCGTCGCTCGTCGGTGACCGGTTCATCCAGCTCACCCCCGTCTACACCGGCGGTGACGTGATCGCCGACGGCGACGTCCTCGACGTGGACCGCACCGCGGTGCCTCTCGAGCTGGACCAGATCTACTCCAGCCTCGACGAGCTGAACGTCGCGCTCGGCCCCACCGGCGCCAACAAGAACGGCGCCCTGACCGACCTGCTCGAGACGACCGCCAAGAACTTCGGGGGCGAGGGTGCGCAGTTCCACCAGACGATCCTCGACTTCAGCAAGCTCAGCGCGACCCTCGACAACAACAAGGAGGAGCTCTTCGGCTCCGCCGCGGAGCTGGAGGGCTTCATCAGCACCCTGGCCAAGAACGACAAGACGGTCCGCGCCTTCAACCAGTCCCTCGGGAGCGTCTCCTCGGCCCTCTCCGGCGAGCGCCAGGAGCTGTCGGCCTCCCTGGCCAACCTGGCCGAGGCGATGGGCCAGGTGTCCAGCTTCGTCAAGGAGAACCGCGACATCCTCGGCAAGAACATCTCCGGTCTCAACCGCGTCGCCAAGGTTCTGGTCAAGCAGCGCTCCGCGCTCGACGAGATCCTCCAGGACGCCCCCCTCGCGCTGAACAACCTGGCGCTCACCTACAACCCGGAGGCCGGCACGCTCGACACCCGGGCCAACCAGGGCCAGCTCGGCCAGCAGATCGGCGCCGACCCCGCCGCGTTCCTCTGCTCGATCGTCGACCAGGCGGACACCTCGGGTGACGCGTGTGACCTGATCTCCCAGGCGCTGCCGCGGGCCGCGACCTTCGCCCAGTCGGAGATGCGCGCCCCGCAGGACCAGTTCGACCCCACCCTCGGCGGACTCGTGGCGGTGCGGCCATGATGCGGCTCAAGGCGCTGCTCCTGATCGTCGCCGGCTCGCTGATGCTCACCGGCTGCGGCTTCGACGTCTACAAGCTGCCGCTGCCCGGTGGCGCGAGCGTCGGTGACAACCCGATCACCATCACGGTGGAGTTCCAGGACGTCCTGGACCTCGTGCCCAAGTCCACGGTCAAGGTCAACGACGTCAGCGTCGGGCAGGTGACCGACGTCGAGCTCGACGGCCAGTCCGCCCGGGTGACCCTGCAGGTCCGGCGCGACACGAAGCTCCCCGCCAACGCGATCGCAGAGATCCGCCAGACCAGCCTCCTCGGCGAGAAGTTCGTCTCACTGAGCGCGCCGCCAGAGGGTGCGAGCGACAACCTGCTCGAGTCCGGCGACACGATCCCGCTCGACCGCTCGGGTCGCAACCCGGAGGTCGAGGAGGTGCTCGGTGCCCTCAGCCTGCTGCTCAACGGTGGCGGCGTGGCCCAGCTCAAGACGATCGCCCAGGAGCTGAACCTGGCTCTCGAGGGTCGCGAGGACTCCGCACGGTCGGTTCTCGACCAGATCCGCATCCTGATGACCCAGCTCGACGAGAACAAGGGCAAGATCGTCGACGCGATCGACTCGCTCAACACCCTCGCGGTCTCCATCCACAAGCAGCAGGGCTCGATCGACTCGGCGCTCGAGGAGCTCCCCAGCGCGCTGACCTCGCTGGACAAGCAGCGCAACGACCTCGTCAAGATGCTCCAGGCCCTCAACCGCCTCGGCGGCGTGGGCGTGCGGGTGATCCAGGCGTCGAAGGCCGCGACCATCGACACCTTCCGTCAGCTGGAGCCCGTGCTGACCGAGCTGGCCGCGTCCGGCGACGACTTCGCGAAGGCGTTCAACGTCTTCCTGACCTACCCGTTCGTCGACGAGGTCGTCGGCCGCGACCCGCAGGTGGCACGCAACCTGCACATGGGCGACTACACCAACCTGTCCATCGAGCTCGACATCAGCGTCGACGGCGACACCGGCGGCCCGACCACCCTGCCGACCAACCTGCCCACGATCATCGATCCGACCGTGATCGTCGACAACGTGCTCAAGTGCATCCAGAGCGGTGACATCACGAGCAAGGCCTGCCAGAAGGTGCTCAGCAACGCCGAGTCCCTGGCCCAGCTCCG
>JAOPYB010000176.1 GCA_025964835.1 Nocardioides sp.
AGCGGCTCACCGAGCTGGTCGGCGAGGAGGTCGTGCGGGTCTGGCGGCTCTACCTCGTGGGCGGCGCGATGGCGTTCCGCGACGGCCGGATGGGCGTCGACCAGATCCTGATGGTCCGCCCCGGCGGCACGCACACACTGCCCGCGGTGCGGGCCTGGTGACTTCCCCATGAGCGACGTCGTCCTCGTCCTGCTGGTCGCGCTCGCGATGGTCACGGTCCTGATGGCCGTCACGGCCCTCGTCGCGCGCGCGGTCGGCCGGGTCGCGGTGGTCGACGTCGCCTGGGGTCTGGGATTCGTCGCGATCGCCGCCACGACGGCGGTCGCGGCGGATGAGGGAGCGGCTCGGCGGTGGGTCGTGCTGGCGTTGGTGGCGATATGGGGGTGCCGCCTCGCCTGGCACATCCGCCGCCGGGCCGTGGGTCACGGGGAGGACCCGCGCTACGAGACCCTGCTCGGCGGCCCGCTGCGCGAGGTCGGGCTCCTGGTCGCGGTCCGCAAGGTCTTCCTGGTCCAGGGCGTCGCGCTGTGGCTGATCACCCTGCCCGTGCAGCTCGGGGCCGCGCTGGACGTGCGGTGGTGGCCGGTCGTCGCGGCCGGGGCCGTGGTCTGGCTGGTGGGGCTCGTCTTCGAGTCGGTCGGCGACGCCCAGCTCGCGGCGTACAAGGCCGACCTCGACCGCGGTCCGGTGATGGACCGCGGCCTGTGGGCCTGGACCCGGCACCCGAACTACTTCGGTGACGCCTGCGTCTGCTGGGGGCTCTGGCTGGCCGGCGGGCTGGCGTCCGGCTGGCTGCCCGGCCTGGTCACGATCGTCGCCCCGCTCGCGATGACCTACTTCCTCGTCTTCGCGACCGGCGCGAGGCTGCTGGAGCGCACGATGATGCAGCGCGAGGGCTACCCGGCCTACGCCGCCCGCACCTCGATGTTCTTCCCCCTGCCGCCCCGCGGCTGACCCTGGCTCAGGTGGCGTCGGGGTCCTGGGTGCGGCCCCTGCGGAACCGCTCGCGCTCCTCCTCGGCGAGGCGCTCGCGCTCGCGGCGGGCCAGCTCGTGGCGGCGGCGCTGCTCCTCGGCGCGCTCGCGCACCTGGCGCAGGAACTCCTCGTCCTTCGCCGGGTCGGCGGGGGCGGCCCGGCCGGGCCGGTTGTACTCCGGGAACCCCGCGGCGTCGCGCTCGTGGCGGGAGCGGGCGCCGCTGCCCGACTCGGGTCGCCCGGCGACCAGCCAGGCGATCGAGCCCACGAGCGGGAAGATCAGCACGAGCAGCACCCAGGCCACCTTGGGCAGGTTGCGGATCCGGTCCGCGGGCGTGCCGATGGCCTCGACGAGACAGAAGACCCAGAGGGCGAACGTCACGACACCGAGGAGCAGATCCAGCTTGATCACGTGAGAATTGTGCGCCTTCCGCGGCGATCGTGCGCGGATTCTCCGCAAGGTCGTGTCGTGCTTGACTCGGTGGCATGGACGCCGTCAACGCCGCGTTCGAGGCATGGCCCCGCACCGGCTTCCTGCCGCGCCGGCAGCGACGTCGGTCGGGGTACGACGGGCCGCTGGACATCGGGCACGGCCAGACCAGCTCCCAGCCGCGGACCGTCGACGCGATGCTCCGGCTGCTGCAGGTCCGGCCGGGCGACCGGGTGCTCGACGTCGGCTCCGGCTCGGGCTGGACGACCGCCCTGCTCGCGCACCTGACCGGGCCGGAGGGCGAGGTCGTCGGCGTCGAGCTCGAGCCCGACCTGGTGCGCTTCGGGTCGGCCAACCTCGGCCGCACCCGGCAGCCGTGGGCCCGGATCCACGCGGCGACGCCGGGGGTGCTCGGCGCCGCCGACCATGCGCCGTACGACCGGATCCTGGTCTCGGCGGAGGCGCGCGAGCTGCCCGCCCCCCTCGTCGACCAGCTGGCACCCGACGGCCGGATGGTGCTCCCGGTGGCCGGTTGGATGCTGCTGGTGGTCGGAGGTGGGGGCGGGCCGCCCACGGTCACGCGGCACGGGGCCTACCGCTTCGTGCCGCTGCGCTGAGCGTGCTCAGGTGGCGTAGGCGTAGGCCTCCCACGGCCGCCAGGTGCCGCCGCTGGCGTGCCGCCAGCTGCCGACGACGTAGTACTCGTTCTCCCAGTGGCCCTGGTAGCAGATGACCCGGTGGCAGACCTCGAAGCTGCCGTTGGTCACCGGCGCGTCACCGACCACGTTGTGGTCGATGCTGAAGCCGCGCACGTAGCCGCCGTTGAACGACAGGTGCACCCTCAGGCCGGTGTGGTCGGTGCCCATGTAGGTGCCGCCGTACGGCGTCATCGCCGGGGTCGAGCTGGCCGACCACGCGGTCCAGCTCGGGTCGCCGCCGTAGCGCCAGAAGCCGGTCACGTGACCGTCCGTCACCCAGGCGCCCCTGGTGCAGATGCCACCGTGGCAGGTCTCGTGCCACATGCCGCGGGACACGTAGGCACCGCCGATGACCAGGTGGTTGACCGCGAAGTGCGACACGTCGGTGCCGCTGAACGAGAACGTCACGATGCGGCCGTGGTGGTCGACCCCGCTGTAGGAGCCGTGGTTCGGGATCACGGCGCGTGCGGCGGCAGGCGCCGGGCTCGCCGTGCCGGAGTGCGCGAAGCCGAGCCCGGCCGAGGCCAGGCCGAGGCCGGTCATGGCGAGCAGGGCGATGACGACGGAGCTGATCTTGCGGATCATGCGGGTGCCTCTCGATGGGCAGTGCGGTTCGATGGCAGTGCGGTCAGGACGGGTCAGGTGGCGTAGGCGTAGGCCTCGAACGGGCGCCACTGCGAGCTGTTGGCGTGGCGCCAGCTGCCGACGACCATGTACTCGGTCTCCCAGTGGCCCTTGAAGCAGATGGTCTGGTGGCAGGTCTCGAACTTGCCGCTGCCGGCCGCCGCGTCGCCGACGTGGTTGTGGTCGACCCTGAAGCCGCGGAGGAAGCCGTTGCCGAACGAGAAGTGGATCGACAGGCCGCTGTGGTCGCTGCCCAGGTAGGTGCCGGAGTACGGCGTGATCCGGGGCGAGCTGCTGGCCGTGAAGCTGGTCCAGGTTCCGCCGCCCGAGCGCCAGGAGCCGGTGACGTGGCCGTCGGTCGACCACATGCCCTTGGTGCACATGCCGTTGTGGCAGGTCTCGTGCCACGCGCCGTTGGAGACGTGGGCGCCGCCGAGGACCTGGTGGTTGACCGCGAAGTGGGTGACCTGGTTGCCGTTGAAGGAGAACGTCACCATCCGGCCGTGGTGGTCGACGCCGGCGTAGGAGCCGTGGTGCGGGATGACCGACACCGCCGCTGCGGCGCGCGCGGTCGGGACGCCCGGGACGGCGGAGGCGGCGCCGGAGCCGGTGGTCGCGAGGCCGAGGCCTACGGTCATGAGGAGGGCGGCGGCGAGGGCCGTGAGTCTGCGGAGCATCGGGCTACTTTCGGTCGTGCGGCCCGAGCCCGCGTGCTGGATGTCAGTACGGGCAGGGTCGACTCGAAAGGCTTCGCGCAGCAGACTGCGGCTCCTCGGGAATCCCCTTGTGCGCAGACCCCGAGTGCCGGCGCGGCCTTGCCACGCTAGGGCCCATCCGGCCCAGGCACCATCGCCGGCACGGGCCATTCGGACCCTCGGGTACCCCGCCCACCTCCGACTGCGCCTGACGTCAGTCGGGGATGTCGTCGCGGACCGCGGCCAGCTTGTCGAACGTGACCTCGACGCTCTCGAAGCCCTTGTGGCGCTGGGCTCTGGCATATCCCGCGTAGGCGCGACGATCGGCCTCGGTCAGCTCGACAGAGTCCGTGAACGGCGTGAGCAGGGCGCGCGGCCACAGACGGCGGACGAGCACCACGTTGACCTGGATGCCGAGCATCGCCATCACCGCGGCCAGGTAGATGAGCCCGATCAGACCCAGCACCAGGCCGAAGTTCTTGTTCATCGCGGTCGTCTGCGCGAGCACGTGCGTGGCGTAGGTGGCGCCGACGTACTGGAGGAACTGCCAGAGGATCGCGACGACGAAGGCACCCGGCGCGGCCTTGCGGAAGCTCAGGTGCCGGGCGACCGCGAAGCGGAACAGCAGGGTCATCAGCGTGCCGACGAGCAGGAGGGTGGCGACGCTGATCAGGATCCGGATCGTGAGGTCGGTGCCCCTGCCGAAGACCTGGGTGTTGCTGCCCAGCGCCGACAGCACGGAGACCGCGAGGACGGCGAGACCGGCGCTGAGCAGGAGGGCCAGGCTCTTGAGGCGCAGCAGGAACGGGTTGGGGCGGCTGTTGCGCGGCACCGACCACGCGACGTTCATCGCGTTCTGGATCGCCTGGCCCAGGCCGAGGGAGCCGTAGAGGGCCGCGAGGGCACCCACGACGGCGCCCACGCTCGAGCCGCGGAGCCCCTCCGGGCGGTTGAGCTGGTCGCCGATGATCGGGAACTGGCTCAGCGCGGAGTTCAGCACCTCCTGCTGGAGCTCCGGGCGGCCCTGGAGGATGAACCCGAAGATCGAGGACGCGAGCAGCAGCAGCGGAAAGATCGCGATGAACGCGTAGTAGGTCATGATCGCGGCCAGGTAGTTGCTCTGGTCGTCGAAGAACTTGTAGATCACCGCGATGGGGACCCCGAGCACCCGGTGGCGTCGCTGGAAACCGTCCAGGCCGTCAGCGACTCTCCCCACGGCCCGAGGCTACCGGCTGGCCCCACGCGGTCAGTACGACTTGGGCAGCCCCAGGGAGTGCATGGCGACGAAGTTCAGGATCATCTCGCGGCTGACCGGGGCGATCCGGCCGGCCCGGGTGGCGACCAGGAGGCCGGCCATGCCGTACTCCTGGGTGATCCCGTTGCCGCCGTGGGTCTGGACGGCCCGGTCGGCGGCGTCGCAGGCGGCCTCGGCGGCGGCGTACTTGGCCATGTTCGCGGCCTCGCCTGCCCCCAGGTCGTCGCCGGCGTCGTAGAGCGCGGCGGCCTTCTGGGTCATCAGCCGGGCCAGCTCGATCTCGATGTGGCTCTGGGCGAGCGGGTGCGCGATGGCCTGGTGGGCGCCGATGGCGTCCTTGAAGACCGTGCGCTCCTTCGCGTACGCCGTGGCCTTCTCCAGCGCGAAGCGAGCCAGGCCGGTCGAGAACGAGGCGGCCATGATGCGCTCCGGGTTGAGGCCGGCGAAGAGCTGCACCAGCCCGCCGTCCTCGTCGCCGACCAGCGCGTCGGCGGGCAGCCGGACGTCGTCGATGAACACCTGGAACTGCAGCTCGGGGCTGACGATCTCCATCGGGATCGGCTGGTACTCGAAGCCGGCCGCGTCGGTCGGGACCACGAAGAGGCAGGGCTTGAGCTTGCCGG
>JAOPYB010000407.1 GCA_025964835.1 Nocardioides sp.
CGACCGGGCAGGCGTCGAGGTGGGCGTCGATGTCGGCGACGCACGCCGCGACCTCGGCGGCCGTGGGCGGGTCGGAGTGCAGGTGCCGCTCGTGCAGCCGGACCGAGCCGATGTCCATCGAGTGCGCGGCGTCCGGGGACGACCCGCCGAGGATCAGCTCGGTCGAACCGCCGCCGATGTCGACGACCAGCACCGGCAGCTCCGGCGGGGTCCGCAGGTTGCGCACCGCGCCGTCGAAGGCGAGCGCGGCCTCCTCGGCACCGGCGATCACCTCGGGCTCCACGCCGAGCCGCGAGCGCACCCCGGCGGTGAACACGTCGGCGTTGGCGGCGTCACGCGAGGCGGAGGTCGCGCAGAAGCGGATCCGGGACACGTCGTGCGCCGCGATCAGGGCGGCGTACTCGTCGATCGCCGCGAACGCCCGCTCCAGCGCCTCGTCGGCAATCCGGCCGGTGCGGTCGAGGTCCTGGCCGAGCCGGATCATCCGCATCTCGCGCACCGCGACGGAGGGCAGGTCGCCGATCAGCAGCTTGATCGTGTTGGTGCCGCAGTCGATCGCCGCGACGGGGCCGGGGTTTCGAGACGGTTGCTGCGCAACCTCCTCAACCCCCGGGGGCCGCTGCTGCGCAGCCTCCTCAACCACCGGTGCGCTCCGGCGGCGGCAGGACGCACGGCCCCGTCGACCACCACTCCCCCAGCAGCCCCAGCACCTCGTCGCCGAGCGGGTTGACCCCGGGCCCCATCGCGAGCGACTGGCCGGCGAGCACGTGCAGGCACTTGACCCGGTCCGGCATGCCGCCGGCCGTGATCCCCTCGATCTCGGGAACGCTCTGCCCGGCTTCCTCGGCGATGGCGGCGCGCGCCGCCAGGTAGCGCTCGTGAGCGGTGCGGTAGGCCGCCGCCAGCTCGACATCGGTGCCGAGCCGCGCCGCCATCTCCTTCATCAGCCCGGACCCCTCGAGGGTGCCGATCCTCGAGGCCGCGCGCGGGCAGGTGAGGTAGAACGTCGTCGGGAACGGGGTGCCGTTGGGCAGCCGCGGCTCGGTCGTCACGACGTCGGGGTTGCCGCAGGGGCACCGGTGGCCGACCTCGTGGATGGCGCGCGGCTCCCGCCCGAGCTGGGCGGCGATGGCCGCCACGTCGTCGGGTTCGAGCGGAGCGGTCACTCCTTCGACCCGTCGATCTTCGTCAGCGGCGGCGCCTCGGGCTTGGGCGGGACGCCGGCCAGCTGCACGGACTTCCACTCGTCGGTCCACCACGCCGTCGGCGTCTTGGGGTCGACGGTCGACGGGTCGGTCAGCGAGGTCTGGGACTCCAGCGGCTTGCCGTCCTCGCCGAGCACGACGTACGACGTCTCGCCGGGCATCAGGTAGCCGAACCGGGCCCGGGCCTGCGCCTCGACGTACGCCGGGTCGTGCCAGCGCCGCTTCTCGCGCTCGAGCTGGTCGATGCTGACCTCGCGCTGGGCGATCTGGGTCTTGAGGTCGGTGATGTGCGCGCGCTGCTGGAGGTAGGCGCGCATCGACGACGCATAGGACACCGTCAGCACGGCGAGCACGAGCACCAGGATCGCCGCCCGGCCGGTGAACCGCGGTCGCCGGACCGCGCCGCCCGCACCGTTCCCGACACCGGCGCCGGTGACCGGTGCGGCGAGCGGGCGGGCACCCCGGGTCGCACCCGGGACCCGCCCGGGTCCGCTGCGACCCCGGGGACGTGAGCCCCCGGGCGGCGTACGACGGTTGTCGGCCATGGCTGGGTCCGGTCAGCCCTGGTAGCGCGGGAAGGCGCCAGCGCCGGCGTAGCGGGCCGCGTCGCCCAGCTCGTCCTCGATGCGGAGCAGCTGGTTGTACTTGGCCACCCGGTCGGACCGGGCCGGGGCACCGGTCTTGATCTGGCCGCAGTTGGTGGCGACGGCGAGATCGGCGATCGTGGTGTCCTCGGTCTCGCCGGAGCGGTGGCTCATCATGCAGCGGTAGCCGTTGCGGTGCGCGAGGTCGACGGAGTCGAGGGTCTCGGTGAGCGTGCCGATCTGGTTGACCTTCACCAGCAGGGAGTTGGCCTGGCCGCCGCTGATGCCGCGCTGCAGACGCTCGACGTTGGTGACGAAGAGGTCGTCACCGACGATCTGGGTCCTGGTGCCGAGCTGGTCGGTGATGACCTTCCAGCCGTCCCAGTCGTCCTCGTCGAGCGGGTCCTCGAGCGAGACGATGGGGTACGACGAGACGAGGTCGGCGTAGTAGGCGGTCATCTCGTCGGCCGACTTGGAGCCACCCTCGAAGGAGTAGACGCCGTCGGAACAGAACTCCGAGGCCGCGACGTCCATGGCCAGCGCGATGTCGCGACCGAGCGTCAGGCCTGCGGCGGACACCGCCTCCGCGATCAGGTCGAGGGCGGCCCGGTTGGAGTCGAGGTTCGGGGCGAAGCCACCCTCGTCGCCGAGACCGGTGGAGAGGCCCTTCTTCTTCAGCACGGACTTGAGCGCGTGGTAGACCTCGGCGCCCTGGCGCAGCCCCTCGCGGAACG
>JAOPYB010000247.1 GCA_025964835.1 Nocardioides sp.
CGGCGAAGCTGCGGTGGTTGCTCGCCAGGATCACGCCGCCGGTCCGAGGGACGTTCTCGAGACCGATCACGGTGGGTCGCCAGACCGCCCGGGCGACGGGTGGCACCAGCTGATGCAGGACCCCGTAGAACTTCACAGGCACAGTGTGGCTGTTGTCCGCGGGTCGGCCGACGGCTGTACCAACGCGTGGCGGGGAGGGCCATAGTGGGAGGCATGGCTGACGACGGGCAGATCCAGCACCAGATCAAACAGCTCATCGAGGACGAGCACCGGTTGCGCGAGCAGCTCGCGGCCGGCGAGATCTCGCCGGCCGAGGAGCACGAGCGGCTGCGCGAGCTCGAGGTCGGGCTCGACCAGTGCTGGGACCTGCTGCGCCAGCGCCGGGCCCGCCGCGAGTTCGGCGAGGACCCGGGTGCCGCCGAGGTGCGGGACCCCGGCACGGTCGAGGGCTACCTCGGATGAACGGCTCCTGAAGCGCGGGCGGCTCCTCACGAGATCGGCGGCGCGACCGACTCGTGGGCGACGATGTCCCGGGCGAGCGACTCCGACGTCGCGTAGGCGTCCGGGCACCAGGACCGCTGCAGCTTCCGGTCGCCCTGCCCGACCGTCATCGACCGCCAGCCGCTGATGTCGCTGAGCCCGACGTGTTGTTCCCGAGAGTTGGACATCGCCTCAGTCAAGCAACGCGACGGCGATCCGGGAACCCCCTCGGGCAGGGTCGTGAAATAGGCGAAGGGCCCTTGCGAGTATGAGTCGCACGGGCCCTTCAGGTGACCGGTACCGGTGACGCTCCCGATCGATGGTCTTCGACTCCGGCTCCAGCAGCTTCGTCACCCTGCCGCTGCGGCGAGTTGCCCCGCCGTGTGAACCTTCGTCTCCGAGCCATCCCGCTCTCCCCGGAAGGAGTGCGTGAGAGAGTTCTATGGCCTCCGGACCGTGCCGCGCAAGGCTTCGGGTGAACATTCCCCTGGTTCCACCGATATTCGTCCGGCCGTCCACAGTTCCGGCCGGGTTCTCCACAGAAGGGACTCGTCCCTCCACAGGGTGCCGCCGGGCGCGGACCCGCAGGGGTCCGCATTCACCCCGCCGGGCGAGTTCGCCCGCGAGGCATCCGGGGAACGGTCTGGTCGTCCACGGCCACGGCGCGCCACGGCGTCGCCAGGGCCACCGACCGTCACCGACCACCGCGCGGAGTCACTCATGACAGCACCATCCGGAGACGGCCGAACGCCCCTGACCCCACCCGCGCACCTGAGCCAGGTCGTTGATGCCCTCGAGCGCCGCATCGTCCACCTCGACGACCTGTCCGTGCCCGACCACGGCGACCTCGGGCCCGCGGACGACGCCACGACGGTTCCCGGGAGCCCGGAACCTCCGGACTGACCGCACCGACCGTGGGCCTCCTCCCTCCCGGCCCGCATCAAGTTCGGAGTCGGGGGTACCGAACCGGGACCAGACCGCCGACGCCGGAGGAGCACGATGACCGAGCAGCCTGACGACGCGACCGAGCAGATCGGCACCGACCCCGGAGTGGACGTGACCGAGGACGCCTCCACCCAGCAGGAGAGCTACCACGGCTACAGCGTGGACGACGAGGATCAGCCGCAGGGCAGCGGCGACAGCCTGGTCGACGACCGTGGCCTCTCCGAGCCGCTCGACGAGGGCTACTCGCCTCCGGAGAAGTGGTCCGCGGCCCAGGGCTACGGCAACACGCCGCTCGAGGAGGAACTCGGGGAGACCCTGGACCAGCGAGTCGCCCAGGAGATCCCGGAGCCCGACCCGTACGTCGCCGCGGACCTGGAGAGCACCGACCCCGACACCGAGGTCGGCAGCGAGAGGGCGGGCCGGCTCGTGGCCGAGGACGAGGGCGTGCGCACCGACACCGAGAAGGACCTGGTGGCCGGGGACGTCGGCATCGACGGCGCCGCCGCCTCCGCCGAGGAGGCGGCCGTCCACGTCCTCGCCGACGACGTCGACGACATCGACGACATCGAGGGCATCGAGCGGTGACACTCTGAGGGTCGCGCGGTGGCCAGGGTGTCCGGAGCGTTCGTGTCCGCCTAGGCTCCGCTCGTGACCCACGACGACGACGCGTCAGCGTCCCGGGGTGTCGAGCGTGCGGTGGAGCATCTCCTGCGCGCCTCTCACGTCGCCTCCGCCGACGAGCTCCCCGGTCTGGTTGTCGTGGCCGCGGCGCTGTTCGGCGGCACCGACGCGCGGCTCTACCTAGCCGACCTGCAGCAGCGCGTCCTCGTGCCCTTCGACACCCCTGCCCACCACGACCACGGGCAGGCGCCCCTCGAGGCCCTCGGGGTCGACTCCACGGTCGCGGGCCGGGCCTTCCAGCAGATGCTGTGGCACACCCAGTCGGCCGCTCCGCAGGGGGAACGGGAGCGGGTCCGCCTCTGGCTGCCCCTGCTCGACGGGACCGAGCGCCTGGGCGTCCTCGGCGTCACCCTCGCGGCCGCGCTGCTCGACGACGAGATCGGCGTACGTCGTCTTCGACAGCTCGGGTCGGTCGTCGGGGAGGTGGTCACGACCAAGACGCTGTACGGCGACAGCATCGTGCGCGCGCGGCGCCGGCGTCCCATGACGTTGGCCGCCGAGATCCAGTGGTCGCTGTTGCCACCCCTGACGTTCGTGAACCAGTGCGTCACCATCGCCGGCGGCGTGGAGCCGGCCTACGAGGTCGCGGGCGACTCCCTGGACTATGCGGTCGACGCCGGGGTGGCGCGGTTCGCGGTGTTCGACGGGATGGGTCACGGCATCGTGAGCGCCCAGCTGATCAGCCTCGTCGTCGCGGCCTACCGCAACGCCCGACGTGCCGGGGAGTCGCTGACCGACACCGCCGCACACATCGAGTCGGCGGTCAACGACGTCTTCCGCGTGGAGTCCTTCGCCACCGGGCTGCTGTGCGAGCTCGACACCACCCGGGGACTGCTCACCTGGCTCAGCGCCGGCCACCAGGAGCCCGTCCTGCTGCGCGGGAGTCGCCTGGTGCGCGCCCTCGACGTCGAGCCGATGCTGCCGCTGGGTCTGAACCAGGGGCTGGTGCGCGGGTTCTCGGCAGCGCTGGGCACCGAGCAGCTCGAGCCGGGTGACCTCGTCGTGCTGTACACCGACGGGGTCACCGAGGCGCGTTCCCCGACCGGCGACTTCTTCGGCCAGGAGCGCCTGGCCGAGCTGCTGACGCGCAACCTCGCGGCTGGGCTGCCGGCGCCGGAGACGATGCGCAGGGTCGTGCACGCCCTGCTCGACCACCAGGCTGGGGACCTGGATGACGACGCGACGCTGCTCATGGTCGAGTGGCACGGCCCGCCCGGGAGCCACGACGACTCGACGTTCCCGTCCCGCACCGGAAGACGCGCCCTGCACGCCGGCTGATCGGGGCACGGCGCCGGCGGAAATGGACAGCGTCCCCGTCGAGTGCCATCGAGCGGGGGCGCCTATTTGCAACCCCCATGTGCCATGAGCTGCAGCGTGGGTCCAGCATGCCCCGGCACGTCGGCGACCGGCTCACCCCAGCGGACGAGGCCGGGGACGGCGTCAGGCCGCGGACGCACTGTCGGTGGCGGCCTCGAAGGCGGCGGCGATCTCGAGCAGGCGGCGGTCGGCGCCGTGCGGGGCGACGATCTGGATGCCCACGGGCAGCCCCTCCGGGGTGTAACCGGCCGGGACGGAGATGGCCGGGCAGCCCGTGACCGTGATGAGGTACGCCGCGCGCATCCAGTCGAGGTAGGTCGCCATCGGGCGACCGTTGATCGCCGTGGGGAACTCCTGATCGGCGGGGAACGGCGGCACCTGCGAGACCGGTAGCACCAGGACGTCGTAGGACCCGAAGAAGGAGCGCATCCGCTCGGAGAGGGCGGTGCGCTGGGCGTAGGCACGGGCGACGTCGGCGCCGGACAGCGTCGCGCCCAGCCTGACGTTGTCGGCGAGGGACTGCTTGAAGGAGTCCGGGTGCTGCGCCAGCAGCGGCCCGAGCTTGGCCTGCAGGTGCCAGGCGCGCAGTGTCCGGAACGTGTCGTCGGCCCCGGCCAGGCCGGGGTGGGCGGCACGCACGGAGGCACCGCCCGCCGCGAAGACCGCGGCCGAGCCCTCGACCACGGCCGCGACGTCGTGGTCGACCTCGAAGGCCCCGCCCAGGTCGGTCGAGAGCGCGACCCGGAGACCGGCGAGCGAGCCCGCGAGGGGCGGCGCGAAGGTGACGCCGGGGTCGCCGAGCGCCAGCGGGGCCCGTGGATCCGGACCCGCCAGGACCGACAGGAGCAGGGCCACGTCGCCCACGTTGCGCGCCAGTGGGCCACCGACCGAGGTGGTCTCCCACTGGTTGTACAGCGGCCACTCGGGCACCCTGCCCAGCGACGGACGCAGGCCCACGACCCCGCAGAACGACGCGGGGTTGCGCAGCGAGCCACCCATGTCGGAGCCGTCCGCGAGCGGCACCATGCCGGAGGCCAGGGCGCAGGCCGCTCCCCCGCTCGACCCACCGGCCGAGCGGGTCGGGTCGACCGGGTTGAGCGTGGTGCCGAAGACGGTGTTGAACGTGTGCGACCCGGCCGCGAACTCCGGCACGTTGGTCTTGCCGA
>JAOPYB010000413.1 GCA_025964835.1 Nocardioides sp.
CGGTGGGCGCCCGGACCACGGTGCCCGCGGCCGGCGGTCCGGCGTGGACCGTGCACACGGCCGCGAACGGCACCGACCTGCCCGGACGGGCGGTGCGCTCCGCCGGGCAGCCCGAGGCGGGCGACGCTGCCGCGGACGAGGCGGCGACCGGGATCAGCAGCACGCTCGCGCTCTTCGAGGAGGTCTACGCCCGCTCGTCGTACGACGGGAAGGGCGCGCCGGTCAGCCTGAGCGTGCACTACCAGCGCGACTACGACAACGCGTTCTGGGACGGCACCCAGCTGGTCTTCGGCGACGGTGACGGCACGGTCTTCGGGCGGTTCACGAAGCCGGTCGACGTGCTCGGCCACGAGCTCACCCACGCCGTCACCGAGCACACGGCCGCGCTGGAGTACGCCGGCCAGTCCGGGGCGCTCAACGAGTCGGTGTCCGACGTCTTCGCGTCCTGCCTCAAGCAGCGGCTGCTCGGGCAGGACGCGGTCGAGGCCGACTGGCTGATCGGCGAGGGCATCTTCGTGCCGGGCATCAACGCCCGGGGGCTGCGCGACATGGCCGCGCCCGGCACGGCGTACGA
Source organism: Nocardioides sp. (assembly GCA_025964835.1). GTDB lineage: Bacteria > Actinomycetota > Actinomycetes > Propionibacteriales > Nocardioidaceae > Nocardioides. The sequence continues at coordinate 575 of JAOPYB010000413.1, forward strand.
CGACCCGGCGCTGGGCAAGGACCCGCAGGCGGGCGACATGGCCGGCTACGTCGACACCACCGACGACAACGGCGGCGTGCACCTCAACTCCGGCATCCCCAACCGCGCGTTCCAGCTCGCGGCGACCGCGATCGGCGGCTCGTCGTGGGCCGGCGCCGGTGCGATCTGGTACGCCGCGCTGACCGGCGGCGAGGTCACGGCGCGCACCGACTTCGCGGGCTTCGCGGCGGCGACGGTGGCCGCGGCCGGGTCGCACGCCGACGCGGTGCGCGAGGCGTGGGCGACGGTCGGGGTCACGCCGTCAGCCGCGACCGGGGGCGGGGCGCCCGGGGCCGCGGAGGGGGGCGGCCCGGCGCCCGCACCTGGTCGGGTGGTGAGCGTCCGGCGCACCGGCGGCTTCGCCGGCCGCTCGGTGGACGGCCTGGTCGACCTCGACGCCGAGGACGACCCGCGGGCCCCCGAGGTCCGCTCGCTGCTGGACCGCATCGACCTGCGTGGGGTGGCCGGTGGCAATCCGCACCCGGACATGTACTCCTACGCCTTCGACCTCGGCGGCTCCCGGATCACCGTCCCCGAGCACCACCTGACCGACGACCTCCGCCGGCTCGCCCAGCTGGTGCTGGATGTCGACCGCTGACCCCGCACGGTCGCCGAGTGGTCACGAACCGCAGCCGGGTGGACTGTTTCGTTGCGGTTGGGGACCAAACCGCAAGGGTCAGGCCAGCGCCCGGTCGAGGGCCGCCTCGACGTGCAGGGTCGTGCAGGGGAAGACCGGCAGGTCGACGTCGGCCTGCTTGATCAGCAGCTCGAGCTCGGTGCAGCCGAGCAGCACCCCGGCCGCACCGGCGTCCCACAGCTCGTCGACGACCGAGACGACCTTGCGGCGGGTGCGGTCCAGCACGTGCCCGTGCACGAGCTCCACGTAGATCGCGGTGTTCAGCCAGTCGTGGTGCTCCTCGGCCGGCACGATCGCGGTCACGCCGTGCCTGGCCAGCCGATCGGTGAAGAAGCTGTCGGACATCGCGACCTGGGTGCCGATGAAGCCGACGGTCGTGACGCCCTGGTCCAGGCAGGCCGCGGCGACGACGTCAGCCAGGTGGATCAGCGGGATCTGGACGGCGGCCTGCACCTGGTCGGCGACCTTGTGGAACGTCGTCGTGCACATCAGCAGGAAGTCCGCACCCGCGCGCTCGACGCCCGTCGCGGCCTCGGCGAGCAGCTCGCCGATCTGCTGCCAGCGCTGCTCGTCCTCGAGGTCGGTCAGCTCGGCGAAGTCGACGGTGGTCAGCGCGATCTTGGGCGAGGAGAACCCGCCCAGTCGCTGCTGCACGCCGAGGTTCAGGTCGCGGTAGTAGGCGGCGCTGCTCTCCCAGCTCATCCCGCCGATCAGTCCGATGGTCTGCACGGGCGGCAGTCTGGCATGTCCTGGGTACGGCGGGCCTCGACGGTCGGCCTGCGGTCAGTCCGTGGAGACCCGGTGCACCTTGTGCTGGGCGGCCTGGGCGCGGGGCCGGATCACCAGCTCGTCGATGTTGACGTGGCTGGGCCGCGTCGCGATCCAGGCGACCGCGACGACGTCGGCCAGGTGGATCAGCGGGATCTGTACGGCGGCCTGCACCTGGTCGGCGACCTTGTGGAACGTCGTCGTGCACATCAGCAGGAAGTCGGCGCCGGCCCGCTCCACCCCGGTCGCGGCGTCGGCCAGCAGCTCACCGATCTGGTGCCAGCGCTCCTCGTCCTCGAGGTCGGTCAGCTCGGCGAAGTCGACGGTGGTCAGCGCGATCCGGGGCGAGGAGAGCCCACCCAGCCGCTTCTGCACGCCGAGGTTCAGGTCGCGGTAGTAGGCGGCGCTGCTCTCCCAGCTCATGCCGCCGATGAGTCCGATGGTCTGCACGGCGGCAGTCTCGCAGACGGGGCTGCGGACGGGACCGGGCGTCTCAGGTGATGCGGTGGACCTTGTGCTGGGCCGCCTGGGCCCGGGGCCGGATCACCAGCTCGTCGATGTTGACGTGGCTCGGCCGGGTGGCGATCCAGGCCACGGCGTCCGCGACGTCCTCGGCCACGAGCGGGTCGGGTACGCCGGCGTACACGGCCTCCGCCTTCTCCCGGTCGCCCTCGGACCTGACGAGTGCGAACTCGTCGGTGCGCACCATCCCCGGCGCGACCTCCGAGATCCGGATCGGCTCGCCGACCAGCTCGAGGCGCAGTGTCTCGGTGACGACCTGGGTGCCGTGCTTGGCGGCGGTGTAGCCGCCGCCGGTCTCGTAGGCGATCCGGCCTGCGGTCGAGCCCATGTTGACGATCAGCGCGTCGCCGCTCGCCCGCAGCGCGGGCAGCAGGGCCTGGGTGACCTGGAGCAGGCCGATCACGTTCACCTCGTACATCGCCCGCCAGTCGGCCGGGTCCGACGTCTCGACCCGGTCCGACCCGAAGGCGCCGCCGGCGTTGTTGACGAGCACGTGCACCACGTCGCCGACCGCCTCGGCGAGCTCGCGCACCGAGTCCAGTGACGTCACGTCGCAGGCGACCGCGACGCCCCCGATCTCCGCGGCCAGGGCCTCGATCCGGTCGCGGCGGCGGGCGGCGCAGACCACGTGGAAGCCCTCCGCGGCGAGGGCGCGGGCGGTGGCCGCCCCGATCCCGCTGCTGGCTCCGGTGACGACGGCAGTGCGTGGCGTGCTCATGCCTCGATTCTGCCGGGCCGTGGTGGCCGGCCGCGAGCCGGTGGCAGACTGCTGGTCGTTCGGCCCCCGTGTTCGGGCTGGGGTCACCAACGTTGGAGCACCATGGATCTACACACCCTCGCGCGCGGTTCGGGCCTCGTGGGGGGCCTCTGCTGGCTCGCCCGGTTCGTGCTCGACCGCAACGGGTCCGGCGCCGCTGGTGCCGTCGACGCCCTGCACTGGGCGGGCCTGGTGCTGCTCGCCGTGGCGCTCGTCGCCGCCGGTGCCGGCCTGGTGAGCAGCAGCGCGACCTGGCTGCGCGCGATCGTGGGCGTCGCCCTCCCGCTGCTGGTGTGGTCGGTCCTCGGGGTCGTGCACCCCGCCGGCGACGCGGAGACCATCGACGGCCTCTTCGGCCTGGGAATGGCGGTCCTCTCGGTGGCGGGGCTGGTGCGCGGCCGCTCCCGCCGCGGGCACCGGAGCCGTTCGGTCGGCGCGCACGCCCGCTGACCCCACCCGCCCGGTGACGCACCCCGGGCGGGTCGGTCGGGGGTCGGTCGGGCGTCGGTCGGGGGAGTCGGCCAGAACCCGTCCGCCGAACCGGGAATCGTGGAGACTCTCGGGGGGTTCTTCTTGGTTGGAGCCGACGGAAGGGGCCACGTGGAGCGCATCAGGCGACTGGCGATGATCAGCCTGCACACCTCTCCGCTGGACCAGCCGGGGATCGGTGACGCCGGCGGCATGAACGTCTACGTCATCGAGCTGTCCCGCCGCCTCGCCCAGCGCGGCATCGAGGTCGACATCTTCACGCGCGCCACCAGCTCCACCCTGCCGCCGGTCGTCGAGGCCTGCGACGGCGTGCTCGTGCGCCACATCCACGCCGGCCCGTTCGAGGGCCTCACCAAGGGCGAGCTGCCGGGCCAGCTCTGCGTCTTCGCCCGCGAGGTGCTGCGGGCCGAGGCGCTCCAGCCGGTCGGGCACTACGACGCGGTGCACTCCCACTACTGGCTCTCCGGCCAGGTCGGGGCCCTGGCCCGCGACCGCTGGGGCGTGCCGCTCGTGCACACCATGCACACCATGGCCAAGGTCAAGAACGACGCGCTCGCCGCCGGCGACACCCCCGAGCCGACCGCGCGGATCATCGGTGAGGAGCAGGTCGTCGAGGCCGCGGACATGCTGATCGCGAACACCGACATCGAGGCCAAGCAGCTGATCAACCTGTACGACGCGGACCCGTCGCGCGTCGAGGTCGTGCACCCCGGTGTCGACCTGTCCGTGTTCCGGCCCTTCGACCGGGCCACCGCCCGCGCGGCCCTGGGCCTGCCGCTCGACGCCCATGTGCTGCTCTTCGCCGGCCGGATCCAGCCCCTCAAGGCCCCCGACGTGCTGCTGCGCGCCGTCGCCGTCCTGCTCGAGCGCGACCCGGGGCTGCGCTCGCGCCTGGTGGTGCCGATCGTCGGTGGGCCGTCCGGCACCGGGCTCGACCACCCCGAGTCGCTGGCCCAGCTCGCCACCGAGCTCGGTCTCGACGACGTCGTCCGCTTCGTGCCGCCCGTGGCGCAGGCGGACCTCGCCCGCTGGTGTGCGGCCGCCACGCTGGTCGCGGTGCCGTCGTACAACGAGTCCTTCGGGCTGGTCGCCGCCGAGGCCCAGGCGACCGGGACCCCCGTCGTCGCCGCCGCCGTCGGTGGCCTCACCACCGTCGTCCGCCACGAGCACAGCGGCCTGCTGGTCGAGGGCCACGACGCCCGCGACTGGGCCGATGCGCTGCGCCGGGTGATCCAGGACGACGAGCTGCGGGCGAGGCTCGGCGCCGGCGCCCTCGAGCAGGCGCGGCTGTTCGCGTGGGAGCACACCGCGGCCCGCACCCTCGACGTGTACGAGCGGGCCCGCTCGTCCATGAGAGAGTCGGTCTCATGACGGCTCAGGTGGTGCGCGACTACCTGAGTGACAGCGACATCGAGTACGACGAGCTCGCGGAGGGCGTGTTCTCGTTCTCACTGCCGGGCGAGAAGAAGCTGCAGACCGCGGTCCGTCTCGACGTCGGTCAGCACGCGCTCGGCGTCCACGCGTTCGTGTGCCGCAAGCCCGACGAGAACCACGAGCGGGTCTACCGCTGGCTGCTGGAGCGCAACCTCAGGATGTACGGCGTGGCCTTCGCCGTCGACCGGCTCGGGGACATCTACCTCGACAGCCGGCTGCCGCTCGCGTCGGTGAGCCCCGAGGAGCTCGACCGGCTGCTCGGCTCGGTCCTGTCGTCGGCCGACGAGTCGTTCAACGCGATCCTCGAGCTGGGCTTCGCGTCCTCCATCCGCAAGGAGTGGGAGTGGCGCAAGCTGCGCGGCGAGTCGACGAGGAACCTCGAGGCGTTCCGGGGCTGGCTGGAGGCCGGCGACCCGCCGGACGTCGCCGGCCCGGACGCCGTCTGATCGGCGTTCACATCCGTCCAATTGTCGGCGAAGGCACCTGATCCGGTCCCGGGCCGGTTGCCTTCCCAGCAGTTGAACGATTGCGTGCGCCGGGCGGGACCTCAGTCGGCGATCAGGACGGCCGCGAGCGCGAGCAGCCCCGGCACGGCCTGCACGAACAGGATCCGCTTGTTGACCGTGGCCGCGCCGTACACGCCGGCCACCACCACGCAGGCCAGGAAGAACACCGTGACGTCGGCCTGGTCGCTGGCCAGTCCCCACACGAGCCCGGCGACCAGGAAGCCGTTGTAGAGCCCCTGGTTGGCAGCCAGCGCCTTGCTCTCCTCGGCGAAGGCCGCCTCGGTGCCGAAGACACCGCGACCCGTCGGGGAGGTCCACAGGAACATCTCGAGGACCAGGAAGTACAGGTGCAGCGCGGCCACCAGGCCGACCAGGACATACGCCAGGATGGTCACCCCCGCAGCATGGCACCGTCAGGCGGGCTGCGGTGGCTCCTGCGCGAGCGTCCTGGGCTTGCGGCGCGCGACGGCGACGCCGACCAGGGCGAGCGCGCCACCGACGTACGCCATCGACGGCGGCGCCTCGTCGAGGAAGATCACGCCCATCACGATCGTGATCGGCGGAACGAGGTACGTCGTGACGCCCAGGCTCGTGGCGCTCATGTGGTTGAGCGCGAAGGCGTACGTCGTGAACGCGATCGCCGTCGGGAAGACACCGAGGTAGACCACCCAGAGGATCGACGACGCGGGTGCGTCGGCGGTCTGGTCGACGAGCTGGCCGAGGAACGGCAGGCAGACGACGGCCCCGACCGTGCACGCCAGCCAGACCACGTGGATCGCCGGGAGCCTGGCGACCAGGGGCTTCTGGAGGATCAGACTGACCGAGTAGACGACGGCCGAGACCAGGCACAGCAGCACGCCCAGCACGTCGCTGCCGCCCTCGCCGTCGGAGATCGAGAGGCTGATCAGGCCGACGCCCGCGAACGCGAGGGCCAGGCCGATGACGAGGTAGATCGTGAACCGCTCGTGGAGGAACGCGGCCGCGAGGAACGCGATGAGCACCGGCGAGATCTGGATCAGCATCGCCGCGGTGCCGGCGTCGACGCGGCGCTCGCCCTCGTTGAGCGCGACGTTGTAGACGCCGAACCACAGCACGCCGATCACGAGGATCGACAGCCACTGCTGCCGGGTGGGGTGCGGGACCCCACGGCTGAGCGCGACCACGCCGAGGCAGACCGTGCCGACGAGCAGCCGCCCGAGCGAGAGCGCACCCGGCGAGAAGTCCTGCCCGAGGTGGCGGATCGCCACGAACGCGGACGCCCAGAACACCAGCGTCACCGCGACGGCCGCCACCGGCAGCCAGGTCGGCGGCGCGGTGGCCGGGCTGGTCTCGGGGGCAGGGGTCGTCGTACTCGTCACCGCGTCAGCCTAGGGACCGTCACCGACACCCGACACGCGGTTTTCGGACCTTGATGCGCGACTTCCGGACACCGAGCTACAGGTCGAGCTTGTAGCCCAGCCCGCGCACGGTGACGAGGTACTTCGGCTCGCCCGGGTCGGGCTCGAGCTTGGCGCGCAGCCGCTTCACGTGAACGTCGAGGGTCTTGGTGTCGCCGACGTAG
>JAOPYB010000301.1 GCA_025964835.1 Nocardioides sp.
GACGACACGTGCCGATGGGCGAGCCGACGACGAGCTCCGCCCGATCACGATCACCCGCAACTGGCTCGACCACGCCGCCGGCTCCGTGCTGGTGGAGTTCGGCAAGACCCGCGTCCTGTGCGCGGCCTCGGCCTCCGAGGGCGTGCCCCGCTGGCGCAAGGGCTCCGGACTCGGCTGGGTGACGGCCGAGTACGCCATGCTCCCCGCCTCGACCAACACCCGCTCCGACCGCGAGTCGGTCAAGGGCCGGATCGGCGGGCGCACCCACGAGATCAGCCGCCTGATCGGACGCTCGCTGCGCGCCGTCATCGACTACCAGGCGCTGGGTGAGAACACCATCGTCCTCGACTGCGACGTGCTCCAGGCCGACGGCGGCACCCGCACCGCCGCCATCACCGGGGCGTACGTCGCCCTCGCGGACGCCATCACCCACCTCCGGGCGAGCGGCGCCCTCAAGGGCGAGCCGCTGACCGGCTCGCTCGCCGCCGTCAGCGTCGGGATCATCGACGGTGTGCCGCGCCTCGACCTGCCCTACGAGGAGGACGTCCGCGCCGAGACCGACATGAACGTGGTGATGACCGGCGGCGGCAAGTTCATCGAGGTGCAGGGCACGGCCGAGGGGGCGGCCTTCGACCGCTCCGAGCTCGACGCCCTCCTGGCCCTCGCCGAGAAGGGGTGTGCCGACCTGACCCGGCTCCAGTCGGAGGCCCTGTCCCGGTGAGTGACCCAGCGACCAGCCGGGTCTTCCTCGCCTCGCGCAACCGCAAGAAGATCGAGGAGATGGCGCGGCTGCTCCGCGAGCACGCGCCGGGCATCGAGGTGCTCGGCATCGACGACGTCACGGCGTACGACGAGCCCGTCGAGGACCAGTCCACCTTCGAGGGCAACGCGCTGCTCAAGGCCCGGGCCGGGCTCGAGGCGACGGGGCTGCCGTCCGTGGCCGACGACTCGGGGCTCTGCGTGGACGCGCTGAACGGCATGCCCGGCGTGCTCTCCGCGCGCTGGTCGGGTCCACCGAAGTCCGACAGCCGCAACAACGAGCTGCTCCTGGCCCAGCTCGAGGACGTCCCGGACGAGCGCCGGGGCGCCCACTTCGCCTGCGCCGTCGCGTTCTGCCATCCGGGCGGCGAGGACGTCGTCCACGGCCTGATGCGCGGGCACGTGATCCGCGAGCAGCGGGGGAGCGGAGGGTTCGGCTACGACGTACTCTTCGTCGCCGACGAGCACTCGACCCCCGGCACCGAGCCCGAGCTCACGTCCGCGGAGCTCAGTGCCGAGGAGAAGGACCGGATCTCGCACCGCGGCCGGGCACTGCGCGAGATCGCCCCGAGGGTCGCCGCGGTCCTGCGGACCTAGGGAACGTCGAGGTGGCGCTCCCGGATGAAGTTCTCCATCCGCCGGTCGGGGACCAGCCAGATCAGCGCCACCAGGACGAAGCAGGCGATCGCGAGCCAGCCCGTCACGAACGCCGCCGCGATGCCGACGATGTAGATCACGGGCGAGAATTTGCCCTTGAGGTCCCTGCCCAGCGCCTGTCTGAGGAGGCTGTCCGTCCCCTCGGCCCGGAAGATCGCGCGCTCGAGGACGTAGTAGGCGATGGCAGCGGCGAGCAGGTTGACGCCGTAGACGACGAGCGGGACCCGGGCCAGCTCGGTCTCGTCCATCCACGCCGTGGTGAACGGGTAGAGCGAGAGCCAGAACAGCAGGTGCAGGTTGGCCCACAGGACCCCGCCGTCGATCCGGCTCACCAGCTGGAACATGTGGTGGTGGTTGTTCCAGTAGATGCCGATGTAGACGAAGCTCAGCAGGTAGGTCAGGAACCCCGTCAGGGAGTCCCCGAGGTCCGCCAGGCGTGCGCCGTGCGGCACGTCGAGCTCGAGCACCATGATCGTGATGATGATGGCGAGCACGCCGTCGCTGAAGGCCTCCAGCCTGCTGGTCCGCATGGGCCGGAGTCTGGCACGGCGCCGCGGCCTTGACCTCGAGTCCGGGTGAGCTTCTAGCCTCGGCGGATGATCCCCCTGCACCTCGCTGACTTCTGGAGCGCTCCGCGTCTCGCGACCCTCGGCACCGTGCGCCCGGACGGCAGCCCGCACCTGGTGCCGGTGAAGTGCATGCGCGACGGCGACCGCTTCCTGGTCTTGACCCGGCCCGAGACCGTCAAGGTCCGCAACCTGGCGGCCACCGGCCGCGCGTCACTCGCCGAGCACACGGACACCCTCTGGGCGACGGTCGAGGGACCGGCGTACGTCGACGGCGGCGCGAGACTGTTCTCGCTGGCTCGGAGGGCCTACGAGCAGCGTTTCGGACGCCCGGCCACGTGGGGGTCGTGCGTCCTGGTGGTCAGCTCCGAGCGAGTGCTGTCCGGCGCATGATCGTCGGTCCCCGACAAGGCCGCGAGGATCTGCGTCAGGAAAGACGATCGTCCGGCGATCGCGGTGCCGAAGGGGGGACTCGAACCCCCACGCCCGAAGGCACAGGTACCTAAAACCTGCGTGTCTGCCAGTTCCACCACTTCGGCTGGCCGCGTCATTCTAGGGGCACCGGGTCGGGTCTCGACCGTCACTGCTTCATCATGTGAAGATGCTGGGTCGGCGCTTCTCACGGTGAGCTCACCATGGGAAGCGCTGCTTCGCCTGCATCACATGGTGAAGCAGCAGGCCCGCCCGCAGCCCGGAGGGCAGCGTCAGGCGCCGAGCCCCAGGTCGCGGCGGAGCTTGGCGACGTGGCCGGTGGCCCTGACGTTGTACTGCGCCACCTCGATCCGGCCGTCCTCGTCGACGACGAAGGTCGAGCGGATCACGCCCTGCACGACCTTGCCGTAGAGCGACTTCTCGCCGAAGGCGCCGTACGCCGTCATGGCGGCCCGGTCGGCGTCCGAGAGCAGCGTGATCGTCAGGCCGTCCCGCTCCCGGAACTTCGCGAGCTTCTCGGGCTTGTCGGGCGAGATGCCCAGCACCTCGTAGCCGGCGCCCTTCAGCGAGTCGAGCGAGTCGGTGAAGTCGCACGCCTGCGTGGTGCAGCCGGGGGTCATCGCCGCGGGGTAGAAGTAGACGATCACCTTGCGGCCGCGCAGCCCCGCCAGGGAGACCTCCGCACCCGTGTCGTCGGTGAGCGTGAAGTCCGGGGCGGTGTCACCGGGGGAGAGCCGATCCATGGGCCCGACACTAGTTGGTAGCCTTCCCGCGTGACCAAGGAGATGTCGTCCCTCGAACGCGAGATCGAGGAGACCCGTGAGCGGCTGGCCGTCACCATCGACCAGCTCCTCCACCGCGCCCACCCCAAGACGATCGCGAGTCGCGAGGTGAACAGCGTGAAGGCACACTTCGTGGACCCCGCGACCGGGCAGCCCCGCACCGACAACATCCTCAAGGTCGCCGGCGGCGTCGTGGGAGCCATCGTGCTCCTCGCGGTGATCCGCAAGATCGTCCACTGACCTGCCGACGCCTCGACATGAGTGACAGTGCCGCGAAGGCCGACAAGGCCCCGATCAAGATGCTCCACGACCGGGTCATGGTCGAGCTCGACCGGGACGCCGGGGAGCGCCGGTCCTCCGGCGGCATCGTGATCCCCGCGACCGCGGCGATGGGCGCCCGGCGCCTGTCGTGGTCGAGGGTCGTCGCGGTCGGGCCGAACGCCCGGTCGGTCGAGATCGGCGACCGGGTCCTGTTCGACGCCGAGGACAAGGCCGAGGTCGAGGTGCACGGCGAGGTCTACGTCGTGATGCGCGAGCGGGACGTCCACGCCGTCGCCGCCGAGCGGCTGGGCGACGAGCCCACCGGCCTCTACCTCTGACCGGCCGTGCGTCGCCGTTCGCAGGCGGGGGTTGACGACGCATAACCTTCGCGGTCGCTGACCCGTTGTGTAGAACATGTTCTCCCGCCACCGCCTCACCGCCCTGGTCGCCGCCCTCACGCTCCTGCCCGTGGGGGTCGCCGTCACCGCGACCTCCGGCGCCGGCGCCGAGCCCGTGGCCGGCGCGCCCGCCGCGCAGCAGCACCACCGGCAGCACCACCAGCGGGCGGGGCACTACACCGCGACCATCCGGCGTACGACGCACGGCATCCCGCACATCACCGCGAAGAGCTTCGGTGACCTGGGCTTCGGCAGCGGCTACGCGGCCGCGGAGACGTCGACCTGCGTCCTCGCCGACACCCTGGTGACCGGACGCGGCCAGCGGTCGCGCTGGTTCGGGCCGAAGGGCAGCTACAACGACCAGGTGACCCTCGACGCCTCCAACCTCCAGGTCGACGCCTTCGTCACCGACCTGCACAACCGCAAGGTCGTCGAGAAGCTGCTCGCCGACAAGGTGCGCGGCCCGGGCAAGCAGGCGCGCGCGATGGTGAAGGGCTACACGGCCGGCCTGAACCGCTACCTGGCGAAGGTCGGCCCCGACGGCGTGACCGACCCGGCCTGTCACGGGGCCGGCTACCTGAGGACCAGGGCCACCCCGCTCGACCTCTGGTACGGCGTCTACCTCGCCAACCTGCTCGCCTCCAGCGGCGTCTTCGTCAAGGAGATCGTCGACGCCGCCCCGCCGTCGCCCGACGACCCGGGCCTGCCGAACCCGACCGCGAGCTCCGTCGACCGCGACAAGCTGCTCGCCGGCCTCGGCAAGGACCCAAGCTCCCCGTTCGGCTCCAACGCGACCGCCATCGGCGGCGACGCGACGACCACCGGCAAGGGGATGCTCCTCGGCAACCCGCACTTCCCGTGGCGCGGCCGCTACCGCTTCACCCAGCAGCAGCTGACGATCCCGGGGAAGTACGACGTCGCCGGTGCCTCGCTGATCGGCTCACCGGTCGTCAACATCGGCTGGAACAAGGACGTCGCCTGGAGCCACACCGTGTCCACGGCCTACCGCTTCACCCCCTACGAGTACCACTCGACCGGAGGCACGTCGTACCTCACCGACGCCGGCCCGCAGGAGCTCGACCACCGCACCGTCACCGTGACTGTGAAGAAGAAGGGCGGCGGGCTCGGCAGGGTCCACGAGGACCTCTACCGGACCCCGCAGGGCTACGTCATCGACGCCCCGGCGCTGCTGATGCCGTGGTCCGCCGAGAGCGTCTGGGCGATCCGCGACGCGAACGCGGAGCAGCTGCGCACCGTGGACACGTTCCTGGACATGGGCAAGGCCACCGACGTGCGCGACCTGCTCCGGCGCCAGGACGCCGGCGGCGGCATGCCGTGGGTGAACACGACCGCGGCCGACCGCGAGGGCAACGCGCTGTACGCCGACCACTCGGTCGTCCCGAACGTCCCCGACGCCCTGGCCGAGCAGTGCATGACGCCCACCGGCCGCGTCCTCGACCAGCTCGCCGGGCTCCCGGGACTCGACGGCACCTTCGCGGACTCCTCCTGTGCCTGGAGCACCGACCCCGACTCGCAGCGCCCGGGTGTGTTCGGCCCCGGCAACCTGCCCTCCGAGATCCGTCGCGACTGGGTGATGAACGCCAACGACTCCTACTGGCTGCCCAACCCGGCCCAGCCGATCGAGGGCTTCGCCGGCATCATCGGCTGCGAGCGGTGCGAGCGGACGATGCGCACCCGGATGGTCTCGCACTACGTCATGGACCGACTGGCCTCCGGGAAGAAGGAGTCGCCCGCCAGCCTGCGCGGCCACGAGCACGCCAACCGCGTGATGGCCGGTGAGGTGATGCGCCAGAACGGTGACCTCGACACCCTCTGCGACGAGACCGGCGAGACGAAGGCGTGCCAGGCCCTGCACGACTGGGACGGCCACTCCAACACGACCTCCCGCGGCTACCAGATCTTCGAGGAGCTCATCAGTCGGCTGCCCGACCAGGGTGTGTGGCTGACGCCGTTCGACGTCAGCGACCCCCTGAACACCCCCCGCGACCTCGACACCGCCAACCCGCAGCTGATCCAGGCGATGAGCGACGCGATCGCCTCGTTGCGCGCCCGCCACATCCCGTTCAACGCGACCTGGGGCTCGCTCAACGTCGCCGGCGACCGGGGCGCGCCACCGATCCCGCTGGGTGGCGGCACGGGTGACGCCGCCGGAAACGCGAACGCGCTCGCGTCGCGGTGGGTCGAGGACAACAGGGACCACTACCGCCCGGTGACCTACGGGTCGTCGCACATCCAGGCGATCGCGTTCCTGTCCGGCGGTCGGGTCGACGCCCGGACGATCCTCACCTACGGCCAGTCGGAGAACCCGAGGTCACCGTGGTCGACCGACCAGACGCGGATGTTCTCGCGCCAGCAGTGGGTGCACTTCGCCTTCACCCCGGCCCAGGTCCGCAAGGACCTGATCAGCAAGTACGTCGTCCACGGCTGACGGCGCTCCCCGAGGGAGGTGCGTCAGCGCATCGACCTCGGGAAGCCGTTGGCCCGGGTGTGCTCGGGCTCGCTCGGCGTGTGCAGCCAGGCCCGGAAGAAGGCGCCGAGGTCGGCACCACTCAGGTGCTCGGCCAGGTGCACGAACTTCGCCGTGGTCCCGTGGCCATAGCGGTGCTGGACCACCCAGGTCCTGAGGATCCGGTCGTGCGTCGCGGCGCCGACCCGGTTGCGCAGCGCCTGCAGGGTCAGCGAGCCGCGGTTGTACACCGCGCCGTCGAAGATGTTGCCGCGCGGAGCGGGCTGGATCGTCGTGCCCCAGCCGCCCGAGAGCGTCGTCAGCCGGATGCCCCTGCGGAACTCCCGGCGGAGGCTCGACCCGCCGTCGTGCGCCTGCCAGCGCAATGCGGCCCAGGTGGCGAAGCCCTCGTTGAGCCAGGTGTCGCGCCACCGCCGCAGCGAGACCGCGTCGCCGAACCACTGATGGGCCAGCTCGTGGGCGATCACGCTGACGTTGGGGCCGTAGAAGAACTGGCCCGGGTAGATCGGGCGGGTCTGGTTCTCCAGCGCGAACCCGATCGGCGGGCGCACGACGATGCCGCCGGCACTCTCGAACGGGTAGTCCCCGAAGACCCGGGAGTAGAAGTCGATGACGTCCGGCGTCCGCATCACGGACTCGGTCGCGCTGGCTCGCACGTCCCGCGGGAGGTGCTTGTTGATCGCGATGAGGTACGGCGTGCCGCCGGCGCTGGTGCCCTCACGGATCTCGTAGTCGCCGATCACGACCGTGGCGAGGTAGGTCGTCATGGGATCCCGGGTCCGCCAGTGTGACGTGGCCAGGCCGTCGCCCAGGTCCTGCCTGCTCACGAGGGTGCCGTTGGACACGACGTCCTTGTCGGCGTCGGTCGTCACGCTGACGTCGTAGCGGGCCTTGTCGACCGGGTGGTCGTTGCTCGGGAACCACAGCGTCGCCGACTCGGGCTCGCCGGCCGCGAAGCCGCCGTCGCGGGTCTCGGTCCAGCCGCCGAGGTAGCCGTGCCCCTTGTCTCCCGGCACACCGGCGTAGGTGAGACGGACGTCGAAGACCTGACCGCGACGGAGCGGCTGCTCCGGCACCACGGTCACCTCGCGGCCCTGGCGCGACAACGCCGCGCGGACCCCGTCGACCCAGGCACGGCGGGGCCGCAGCTCCAGGTCGAGGTTGAACCTGCTGAGCGCCTGGGTGGCCCGCGCCCGCACTGTCGTGTCGCCGCTGAGGTGGCCGGTCGGCACGTCGTACGTCAGGCCGATGTCGTAGTGGCGGACGTCGTAGCCGCCGTTGCCGTAGCCCGGGAAGTACGGGTCACCCGCCGTCGGGGAGCCGGGATCCGGTGCCGCGGCGGCGGGCGCGAGGGGGGTCGCGAGGAGGGCCGTCAGGGACAGCGTGGCGAAGCAGGTGCGGAGCATGGGACCTCCCGAGGTCGTGGCGTCCATCGATCCTAGGTTGCGCACGAGCGAAGGCCGGCTCCCCCCGGGGCCGGCCTTCGCGTCCGTGGCGGTGCGTGCGCTCAGCGCACCCGCACCGTGAACAGGCTGGTCGTGGCTCCGGTGACCTCGGTGGAGCCGTCGACCGCGAGGCGGTACTTGAACGTCCCCTTGCGGGTCTGGCGACCGAAGGTCACCCGCGCCGCGCTGTCGTCGACGGTTACCGTCTTGACGTCGACCCAGGTGCTGCCGGACAGGCGCTGGAGGACGAGGTCCTCGTCGCCCAGCTGACCGACGACGACGGCGTCAGAGGTGACCGTCGCGCCCTTCTTGACCGTGACCGTGCTGGTGCGCCAGCCGAGGATCGTCGTGACGCCCAGGACGTCGTCGACCGTGGTCGGGTCGCCGTCGTCGTCGATCAGGCACCTGACGTTGCCCTGCCAGTGGTAGTTCGTGCCGCCGACCTGGGTCCAGACCACGCGGTACGACGTGATGCCGGCCGGCCAGCTCGGGTGGCTGGCGTAGGGGAAGGAGGTCGTTTCGCCCCAGAAGCCGTCGTTGTTGTGGAAGTTGAGCGTGAGCGGGCCCAGGTTGGTCTCGAAGCGGATGTTGACGTCGTTGGCCTGGCCGTCGGGGATGTTGGACGGGTAGGTGACGGTCAGCGCGGAGCAGGCCGGGTCCTCGTAGGTCCAGTCCCAGCTGAACGGGCCCGGGTCGGTGGTCGTGGGCTTGTAGGTGCCCAGGACGACCGAGTCGGTCGCGGTGACGGCGGAGCCGGTCGGCGGGGTTGCCGAGCCGCTGGCGATGTTGACGACCGAGCCGGCGTCGACGTCCTGGGCGGTCACCGTGTAGGTGGCGGCCGGGAGCGCCGGGCAGTCCGTCGTGGCCCCGACGGCCAAGGTGGCGGCGCAGGCCGCGCCGTTCGCCAGGGCGGGGATCATCGGGTCGGTGACCGTGACGCCGGTGAGCGGCGTCTGGCCGGTGTTGGTGACCGTGAACGAGTAGGTGAGCACCTCGTCGCGGGAGGCCAGGTCGTCACCGTCGGTGTCCGTGACGGACTTCTCGAGGCTGATCGAGGCGTCGGGTGCGGGCGGTGCCGACTTGGTGGCGATCGTCGCGGTATCGGTCGCGGTGACGGCGGAGCCGGTCGGCGGGGTGGCCGCTGCGGTCGCCGTGTTGTCCACCGAGCTCGTCGCGGCCTCTGCCGCGCTCACGGTGTGGGTCGCGGCGGGCAGCGAGGGGCAGCTGGTCGTGGCTCCGACGGCCAGGGCGGCGACGCAGGCGGCGCCGCCGGCCAGGGCCGGGATCATGGCGTCGGTGACCTTGACGTTGCCGAGTGCGACGTTGCCGGTGTTGGTGACCGTGAACGAGTAGGTGAGCTTCTCGCCCTCGGACGCCAGGTTGTCGGCGTCGTCGGAGTCGGCGACCGACTTGGTCATCGTGATCCCCGGCGCGGCGGTCGGGGCGGTCTCCTTGGTGGCGATCGAGACCGCGCCCGAGGCCGTGACGGCGGAACCGCTGGGCGGGGTCGCCGAGCTGCCGGCGATGTTGTCGACCGAGCCGTGGGCGACGTTGGCCGCGCTCACGGTGTGGGTCGCGGCGGGCAGCGAGGGGCAGCTGGTCGTGGCTCCGACGGCCAGGGTGGCGACGCAGGTGGCGCCGCCGGCCAGGGCCGGGATCATGGCGTCGGTGACCTTGACGTTGCCGAGTGCGACGTTGCCGGTGTTGGTGACCGTGAACGAGTAGGTGAGCTTCTCGCCCTCTGAGCCCAGGTTGTCGGCGTCGTCGGAGTCGGCGACCGACTTGGTCATCGTGATCGAGGCGGCGGACGGCCTGGTGGCGATCGTCGCCGTGGCGTTGGTGTCGACGTCGGCGCCCGCCGGCGGGGTCGCCGAGGTGGTGGCGGTGTTGGACAGCGAGCCATGCGCAGCCTCCGCTCCGGTGACCACGTGCGCGGCCGTGGGGAGCGAGGGGCACGTCGTGGTGGCTCCGACGGCCAGGCTGGCGATGCAGGCGGCGCCGCCGGCGAGCGTCGGGATCATCGCGTCGGTGACCTTGATGCTGGTCAGCGGCACGTTGCCGGTGTTCTTGACCGTGAACGAGTAGGTGAGTGTCTCGCCCTCGGATGCGAGCTCGTCGGCGTCGTCGGAGTCGGTGACCTTCTTCGTCATGGACAGGCCGGCCGCGGCCGGCGTCGCGATCGTTGCGCTGGCCTGTGACGTGACGCCGGCCCCGGCCGGCGGGCTGGCCGCCGCGGTCGCCGTGTTGTCCGCCGAGCCATGCGCGATGTCGTCGGCGTTCACGACGTGGGTCGCCGCCGGCAGGGCGGTGCAGGTCGTGGTGGCGCCGACGGCCAGGGTGGCCGCGCACACGGCGCCGCTGCTCAGGGCCGGGATCGTGGCGTCCGTGATCTTGACGCTGGTCAGCGGGACGTTGCCGGTGTTCTTGACGGTGAACGTGTAGGTGAGCGTCTCGCCGAGGGAGCCCACCGAGTCGGCGTCGTTGGAGTCGGCAACCGACTTGGTCAGCTTGATGGCCGGCACGGCCGGAGCGGTGATGGTCGCCGTGTCCGTGGTCGTGATCCTGGCGCCGGACGGCGTGGTGCCGGTGGTCGTGGCGGTGTTGTCGACGCGGCCCTTGGCGATGTCGTCGGCGCTCACCACGTGGGTGGCCGTCGGCAGCGAGGGGCAGGCGGTCGTGGCGCCGACCGCCAGCGTGCCGACGCAGACACCTCCGTCGGCCAGGGCCGGGATCATCGCGTCGGCAACCCGGACGTTGATCAGCGGCACGTTGCCGGTGTTCGTGACGGTGAAGGAGTAGGTGAGCGTCTCCCCGAGCGAGGCGACGGAGTCGGCGTCGTTGGAGTCCGCGACCACCTTGGTCATCGTGAAGGCCGGGGTGGCGGGCGACGCGATCGTCGCGGTGTCCGTGGCGGTCGCGTTGCTGCCGCTGGGCGGGGTGGCCGCACTGGTCGCGGTGTTCACGACCGTGCCCCGGGCGATGTCCTCGGCGTTCACCGCGTGGGTGGCGACGGGCAGGGACGGGCAGGAGGTCGTGGCGCCGACGGCCAGGGTGTTGACGCAGCCGGCGCCGCTGGCGAGGGCCGGGATCATGGCGTCGGTGACCTTGACGTTGGTCAGGACGACGTTGCCGGTGTTCCTCACCGTGAACGAGTAGGTCAGGGTCTCACCCAGGGAGCCGATCGAGTCGGCGTCGTTGGAGTCCGCGACGGCCTTGGTCATCGTGATCGCGGCGTTGGTCGGCTGGGTGGTGATGGAAGCGCTGGCCTGCGAGGTGACGTTCGCGCCGCTCGGCGGGGTGGCGGCACCCGAGGCAGTGTTCACGATCGAGCTCTTGGCGGCCTCGGCGCCGGTGACCGTGTGGGTCGCGGCCGGGAGTGACGGGCAGGTGGTCGTGGCACCGACGGCCAGGGTGTTGACGCAGGTCGCGCCGCTGGCGAGGGCCGGGATCATCGGGTCGGTGATCTTGACGTTGGTGAGCGGGACGTTGCCCGTGTTGGTGACCGTGAAGCTGTAGGTCAGGCGCTCGGTCTCCGACGCCAGGGTGTCGGAGTCGTCGGAGTCGGCGACGGACTTGGTCATCGAGATGGCCGGTGCTGCAGGCGTCGCGATCGTCGCCGAGGCGCTCGACGTCACGTTCGGGCCCGTGGGCGGAGTGGCAGCCGAGGTCGCGGTGTTGGCGACCGAGCCCCGGGCGATGTCGTCGGCGTTGACCACGTGGGTGGCGGCGGGCAGCGACGGGCAGGTCGTCGTGGCACCGGCAGCGAGGGTGCCAGCGCAGGTGGCACCGGACACCAGGGCCGGGATCATCGCGTCGGTGACCTTGACGTTGGTCAACGGCACGTTGCCGGTGTTCTTGACGGTGAAGGAGTAGGTGAGCGTCTCCCCGAGGGAGCCGATCGTGTCGGCGTCGTTGGAGTCCGCGACCGTCTTGGTCAGCTGGACGGACGGGGTGGCAGGGGACGGGATCGTGGCGCTCGCCTGCGAGGTCACGTTGGCTCCGCTCGGCGGCGTGGCCGTGCCGGCCGCCGTGTTGTCGACCTTGCCCTTGGTGATGTCGTCGGCGTTGACCACGTGGGTGGCGGCGGGCAGTGAGGGGCAGCTGGTGGTGGCACCGACAGCGAGGGTGCCAGCGCAGGTGGCACCGGACACCAGGGCCGGGATCATCGCGTCGGTGACCTTGACGTTCGTGAGCGGCACATTGCCGGTGTTCTTGACGGTGAAGGAGTAGGTGAGCGCCTCGCCGATGGAGCCGATCGTGTCGGCGTCGTTGGAGTCCGCGACCGTCTTGGTCAGCAGGATGGACGGCGTGGCCGGTGTCGACATCGTCGCGGTCGCAGTGGAGCTGGCCGGGTCACCCTTGGCCGGAGTGCCCGAGGCCGTGGCCGTGTTGACGAACGAGCCCCTGCTGATGTCGTCGCCTGTCACCACGTGGGTGGCGACGGGCAACGAGGGGCAGGTCGTGGTGGCACCCGCAGCAAGCGTGGCCACGCAGGTGGCGCCGGTGGTGAAGCCCGGGATCTTGGTGTCGGTGACCTTGACGTTCGTGAGCGGCACGTTGCCGGTGTTCTTGACGGTGAAGGAGTAGGTGAGCGTCTCGCCGAGGGAGCCGATCGAGTCGGCGTCGTTCGAGTCCGCAGCGGTCTTGGTGAGCTGCATCGACGGGCTGGCTGGGGCGCAGCCGGTGACCCAGAGGTACTTCTGCTCGGTGTCGGTGCCCGACCCCTCCGGGGTGCTCACCGTCAGCTTCACCAGGTAGCCGCCCTCGTAGCCGGCCCCGTAGAAGCCCAGCGTGTAGTCCTCGTTCCCGTCGAGGTCGCTGGCGCCGCCGGCGACGTCGGCGCCGACGTTGAGCGACGTGACCCCGTCGACCGACAGCTGCACGCCGGAGGAGGGGTAGGTGACCGCGAAGGACACGGTCGAGTTGACCGTGGTGCCCTTGCCGTACGAGTACCACTTCAGGTCGAAGTTGCAGCCCGTGTGGTAGTCGAACCCTTCGTCGTCGCTGCTGTCGTTCAGGGCGACATCGTCGACCTTGACCGTGCCGGCGCTGCTGCTGCCGCCCGTGTGGGCAAGAGCAGCGGACGGGGCCAGCACCGCGGCCAGGGCCATCCCGAGGAAGGCGGCGAAGGTGGCAAGGCGAGCGAGCACGGTGGGCTCCGTTTCTGACACGTGTGACAAGGACGAGCCGAACCCTGTCACGGGAGATCCACCTCAAGACCGTTCCTGATCGAACCTTCAAGAGACCTTGCGGCAAACCAGAGGGTTGGCGTCCGAGTCCCTTGGTTGGCGGTGTTTCCACGATCTGCGGGCGGCGCACGGGAATGTCCCGGAGCCCTGTCCGTTGTGTCTGGGTAGGTCCACGACGGCACACGAGGAGATGACGCATGAGCGACACGACCACCGACATCGCAGCAGGGTCCGGCACGTTCGAGATCGGCGGCGACCTGCCGGTCGTACGTCTCGGCTACGGCACCATGCAGCTCACCGGCGACGGGGTCTGGGGGGAGCCCCGCGACCGCGGCGAAGCAGTCCGCGTGCTCCGCCGGGCGGTCGAGCTCGGTGTGACGTTCTTCGACACGGCTGACTCCTACGGGCCGTTCGTCGCCGAGGAGCTGCTGCACGAGGCGCTGCACCCCTACGCGGACGACGTGGTCATCGCGACCAAGGCCGGGCTCACCCGCCAGGGGCCCGGGATCTGGACGCCGGTCGGCAACCCGGCCTACCTCCGTCAGCAGGCGGAGCTCAGCCTGCGCCGGCTCGGCCTCGAGACGATCGACCTCTTCCAGCTGCACCGGATCGACCCCGACGTCCCCCTCGAGGACCAGGTGGGCGAGCTCAGGAAGCTCCAGGACGAGGGCAAGGTCCGCCACATCGGTCTGTCCGAGGTCGACGTCGACGAGCTGAGGGCGGCGCAGGAGGTGGCGACGATCGCGACCGTGCAGAACCTGTTCAACCTGGCGGACCGCAGCGCCGAGCCGCTCCTGGAGCACGCCGAGGCCAACGGGATCGGGTTCATCCCGTGGTTCCCGCTCGCGACCGGCGAGCTGTCGAAGGCGGACGGCCCGCTGGCTGCCGCGGCGAAGGAGCACGACGCGACTCCGTCCCAGCTCGCGCTGGCCTGGCTGCTCCGGCGCTCGCCGGTGATGCTGCCGATCCCCGGCACGTCGAGCGTCGCACACCTCGAGTCGAACACCGCGGCCGCCGGCATCGAGCTGAGCGACGCGGAGTTCGAGGCGCTCGGTCAGATCGCTTGATCCGTCGGTGGTCCCGGGGTCCGGTCAGGGCAGCATGCCGTAGGCGTGCGTCGGCCGGATCCGCACCACGACCCGGCGGTCCCTGACCATCGTCGCCCGGTAGTCGTCCCAGTCGTCGTGCTCGCCCTGGAGCGAGCGGAAGATCTCGACCAGCTCGTCGACGGCCGCGTCGGCCGGGTCGGCGGCGACGTCGGAGAGCTCGACGTCGCCCTCGATGACGGCGTAGGACCAGAAGTTCTCGCCGAGCACATGGAGCGCCGCCCACGGCGTGCGCCGCAGGTTGGCGTATTTGGCCCGGTCGGCCGTCGTCGAGATCCGCAGGACGCCGTCCTGTCCGACCGCGTGCAGGACGTTGGAGAGCTGCGGCCGGCCGTCGCTCTTGATCGTGGTCAGGACTGACTGGTTGCGCTCACGGGCGGCGGCGAGCGCCTTCTCGATCTCCATGACCAGAACGTACGCCGGGTGGTGTCGCGCTTCGGCGCGTCGCGGTCAGCCGTGCTGCCCGGAGGCGATGAAACCGAGCTCGGCGTTCTCCGCGTCCTCCAGGGGGCCGGTCGTCGGCTGCTCGTGGGTGTCGGGGATCATCGCCGCCCCGACGGCGGCCAGGACCATGGCACCGCCGAGGAGGGCGAAGCCGATCGTGTACCCGCTCTCCGCGGGCAGGCCGGTCGGGCCCATCCTCGCGGTCACGATGCCCGCCATCACCGCGGAGCCGATCGATCCGCCGATGGTGCGGATGTTGGCGTTCATGCCGCTCGCGACGCCGGTCTGCTCGCGCGGCACCGAGGCGATCACGACGCCGGCCAGGCTGGAGAACACCAGGCCGGAGCCGATGCCCTGCAGCGTCGTGGCGGCGTACAGCTGCCACGTCGCGTCGTGGAAGAGCGCCATCGACCCGAACGCGACCGCGTTGAGGAGCGTGCCCGTCACGATGACGAGGCGCGCGCCGAAGGCGTGGATGAACCGCGCGGTGCAGAAGCCGACCAGGAAGCTCGCGATCGCGGACGGGAGCAGCAGGTTGCCGGACTCGGTGATGGAGGCGTCGAAGCCGTAGCCGGCCGAGGACGGCGTCTGGAGGAACTGGGGGAGGAAGCCGAACGACGCGAACATCCCGAAGCCGACGAAGGCCGCGACCAGGTTGGTCGTCCAGATGCCGCGGAGGCGCATCATCTGCATGTCGATCATCGGCACCGGCACCCGCGTCTCCACGCGGATCCAGAGCAGCATCACGACGACGGCGCCCACGAAGAGGCCGAGGGTGCGGGCCGAGGCCCACCCCCACTGGTTGCCCTCGCTGAGGCCGAGCAGCAGTGCCACCAGCCAGACCGCGAGGAGCACCGCGGGCAGGGCGGGCAGGCGGCCGGGCGTGAGCACCGGGGACTCGGGGATGAACAGGAGGGCGGCGACGGCGGCGATCGTCGTCGCGATCATCGGCAGCCAGAAGAGCCAGTGGTAGCCCAGTCCGTTCACGATCGGCCCGGCGATGACGATGCCGGCACCGAAGCCGACGGCCGTGAGCGACGCGATCACGCTGAGCGCCGAGGTGACCCGGTCCTTGAACTCGTCGCGGATGATCCCGAAGGCCAGCGGCAGCACGCCACCGCCGGCGCCCTGCACGACGCGCGCGGCGATGAGCCACCCGATCGACGGCGCGAGCGCGGCGGCGAGCGACCCGACCGCCAGGGCGCCCAGCGTGACGACCAGCATCCGCTTCTTGCCGACGACGTCGCCGACGCGACCGAGCAGCGGCGTGCAGATCGAGGCCGACAGCAGGTACGCCGTCAGCACCCAGGTCACCGTCGTCTGGTCGGTGTGGAACTCGACCTGGATCGTCGAGAGGACCGGGACGATGAGCGACTGGAGCAGGGCGAACGCGGACACGGCGATGG
>JAOPYB010000307.1 GCA_025964835.1 Nocardioides sp.
CCTCGAACATGGGGCACGTGCTCGCGACCGGCATCCTCGACCCGGTCCGGAGCGCGCGGGTCGTGGGTCTCCTCGGCAGCCCCGAGCTGGCGTCCGGGTTCGGCCTGCGGACACTCGCGTCCGACTCCCCGCGCTTCTCACGGCTCAGCTACCACGGCGGCACCGTCTGGCCCCACGACACGGCGATCGCGGTGCTCGGCCTGGCCGCGGTGGACCGGCTCGAGGAGGCCGCCTCGCTCACCGCCGGAGTGGTCCGCGCCGCGGAGGGCTTCGGCTACCGGCTGCCGGAGCTGTACGGCGGCGACGCCGCGCTCGACGTACCCTTCCCGACCGCCTACCCGGCCGCGTGCCGCCCGCAGGCGTGGTCGGCGGCCGCACCCCTCGCGGCCCTCGTCGCCCTGACCGGGATCCGGGTCGACGTCCCCGCCGGCACCGTCACCCACCCGGCACGCACGACCACGAGCCTCGGCGCCTTCACCGTCACCGGTCTCCGGGTCGGCGAGCACGAGATGGCCGTGCACGTGGCGCAGGACGGAACGGTGCGGGTCGACGTGGACGATGCGGCCGGCCTGACCGTGGCGGTGCGGGCCGAGGAATAGGCGCCGGGGGTCGACCCGTTGGACCATGCGAGTGACCGCTGCGCACGCCGTCAGCACGCCCGCCCGACCGCCCGGCCCAGGAAGCACCAACTGTCTTGACGACGACCGCACCCGCCCGCAACGACCTCGCCACCCGGGCCGGAGACCGCCCGACGCACTTCGGCCTCGCCGTGCTGGCTCTCGCCATGGGCGGTTTCGTGATCGGCACGACCGAGTTCGTGACGATGGGGCTGCTGCCCCAGATCGCCCGTGGTGTCGACGTCTCGATCCCCAGCGCCGGCCACATCATCTCGTCGTACGCACTCGGTGTCGTGATCGGTGCGCCGGTGCTGGCGTTCTTCGGTGCCCGCCTGCCGCGCCGGGCGCTGCTGCTCGCCCTCGTCTCGGGGCTGATGGTCTTCAACGCGGCCAGCGCGATGGCGACCAGCTACCACCTGCTGACGCTCGCCCGGTTCTTCACCGGGCTGCCGCACGGCGTCTACTTCGGCGTGGCCTCGCTCCTCGCCGCCAGCCTCGCGCCGCCGGAGCGCAAGGGCCGCGCCGTCGCGCTCGTCATGCTGGGCCTCTCGGTGGCCAACGTCATCGGTGTCCCCGCCGCCACCTGGCTGGGCCAGCAGCTCGGCTGGCGCGCCGCCTACTGGGCCGTCGCCGGTCTGGCGCTCGTCACCCTGGCGCTCATCGTCGCCTTCGTCCCGTCCTGCCCCGGCGACCCCGAGGCCACCGGGCGTCGCGAGCTGACGGCCTTCGCGAAGCCACAGGTCTGGCTCACCCTGCTGGCCGGGGCGATCGGCTTCGGCGGCATGTTCGCGGTCTACTCCTATGTCGCACCCACGGTCACCGAGGTCGGCGGCCTGCACGAATCCGCGGTGCCGGTCTTCCTCTTCGTGTTCGGCGTCGGCATGGTCGCCGGGACCTGGGTCGCCGGCGAGCTCGCGGACTGGTCGATCTTCCGGTCGCTGCTGGGCTCCTCGGTCGCGATGGGCGCGATGCTGCTGCTCTTCGCAGCGGTGATCCCCTTCGGCTGGTGGGCGATCCCGGTCGTGTTCATGATCAGCGTGGTCAGCTCCGTGCTCGTCGTGAACCTCCAGCTGCGGCTGATGGACGTCGCCGGAGACGCCAAGACCCTGGGGGCCGCCATGAACCACGCCTCGCTCAACATCGCCAACGCGCTCGGTGCCTGGTTCGGCGGTCTCGTGATCGCCGCGGGCTACGGCTACCGCTCACCGGCCCTGGTGGGTGTCGTGCTGTCGGCCGGCGGGTTCGTGGTGCTGCTCGCCTCGGCGGCCCAGCACCGCAGCACGGCCCGCAACTAGGGCACGTCTCCCAAGTTGGAGCGCCTGCTGCGCGGGTCTTCGCATCCGATCTGGCCGCGTTGTCGGCCACTCGACGGGCCTCCGGGCCGCCTTCGCACCTCCGCCTTGCCAGATACGGCGCGAAACCCCGCTCGCGACGGCGCCGACTTGGGAGACGCACCCTAGAGGGACTTGTCGTAGAGCACCAGGTCGGCGCGCTCACCGCGCACCTCGGTGCCGAGGCGCTGCACGCCGGTCCGGCCGAAGCCGTTCACCTCGAGGACGTGGTGCGAGGCGGCGTTGTCGGGAGCCACGCTGGCGCGCAGCAGCCGCAGCCCGAGCACGTCGCGGGCGTGCCGCTCGGCGGCGGCCACCGCGCGGGACGTGTAGCCGCGTCCGCGGGCGTCGGGGTGGGCCCAGTAGCCGAGCTCGGCCGCCACCCCGGGCTGGATCCCGAAGACCGACACCCACCCGAGCATCACGTCGTCCTCGCCGGTGACCGACCAGGCGACCCCGCGACCCTGCGCCTGGTTCTCCCGCGCGCTCTCGACGAACCGGGTCGCGTGCGCGGCCGTGTACAGCGCGGGGAACATGAAGCCGAGCCACTCGTGCATCCGCGGGTCCGCGCCTGCCTCGACGATCCGGGGCACGTCCGCCTCGGTCATCGGGCGCAGCCGGACCCCGTCGCCCTCCACCACCGGGCAGTCCAGCCAGGTGGACCTGGGCTCGCGCGGCTCGTCGCGCAGCAGCGTGCCGACCCAGCCGTCGATCAGCTCGCCGCGCTGGGGCAACCAGTGCCGGACGGTGCCGTCGAACGAGAACCCGAGGCGGTGCGCCGCCCTCCGCGAGGGCCAGTTGCCGACATTGGCCCACCAGACGACCATCCGCAGCCCGCGCGTCTCGAAGCCCCAGTCGAGGAGCAGGCGCAGCGCACGCTCCACGACGCCGGTGCCCCGGACGTCCGGGTGCGAACCGAAGGCGATCTCGGCCCGGCCCTGGCCCTCGTTGCGCAACGAGATCGTGCCGCCGAACCGGCCCTCGTGCTCGATCGCGAAGCTCCACTCGGAGTCCTCGGCCCAGCCGCCGGGCATGATCTCGCCCACGAACGTCCGGGCGTCCTCGATCGAGTACGGGATCGGCACCGTCGTCCAGGCCTGCGAGAGCGGGTCCTGGCACTGCTCGTGGACGCGCTGGGCGTCGTCCTCGCGATGGGCGCGGATCGTCACGACGCCGTCGGTGAGGGTGGGGGCGGTGGGTCCGGTCGACATGGGGGAACCCTGTCAACCGCGACCTGATGGAGCAAACCGATAACCCCGCGCCGTCCGCGGTCGTTGGCCCTCCATGCGCTTCCTCGCCGCCCTCGTCCTCGCCGTCTCCGGCCTCGCGGTCACCACCACGGCCGCCGCGGCCGCGCCGACCGCCGGGGCCGCGCCGACCGCCGGGGTCGCGCCGACCACCGAGCGGGCCGCGGCCATCCACGCCTCCCGGGTGCGGCCGCACGGCCGGTGGCTGCTCGACCCGCACGGTCGGGTGCTGGTCCTCCACGGCCTGAACATGGTCTACAAGCGGGCGCCGTACGCCCCGGACGCCGAGGGCTTCGGCCGTGACGACGCGCGGTTCCTCGCCCGGCACGGTTTCACGACGGTCCGCCTCGGGCTGATCTGGAAGGCGGTCGAACCGCAGCCGGGGGAGTACGACGACGCCTACCTCGCCCGGATCAGACGGACCACGGCGATCCTCGCGAGGGACGGGATCTGGACGCTCCTCGACTTCCACCAGGACCTCTACAACGAGCGCTTCCAGGGCGAGGGCGCCCCCGACTGGGCCGTCCAGGACGACGGCCTGCCGGCCGAGCCGCAAACGGGGTTCCCCTACAACTACTTCGGCATGGCCGCGCTCAACCGGTCCTTCGACCACTTCTGGGCGAACGACCCCGGGCCCGGCGGCGTCGGCCTCCAGGACCGGTACGCCGCAGCCTGGGCCCACGTGGCGACGTACTTCCGTGCCACCCCGCGGGTCCTGGGGGTCGACCTCTTCAACGAGCCCTGGCCCGGCACCGGCTGGGAGCAGTGCGCCAACCCGGCGGGCTGCCCGGTCTTCGACGCGACCCTCCAGTCCTTCTCGCAGAAGGCCATCGACGCGATCCGGGCGGTGGACCGTCGGACCGCGGTGTTCTACGAACCGCACGTGCTCTTCAACAACGGCGCCCAGACCGGCGTCCAGCCGACCGGGAAGCGGCTCGGGTTCTCCTTCCACGACTACTGTCTGACCGCCGACGCCGGTGCGGGGGAGAGCGGCGGGCAGGAGGGCTGCACCCAGTTCGACGACCTGGTGTGGTCCAACGCCGACGACCACGTCGCAGCCAGCGGCGACGCGCCGCTGCTCACGGAGTTCGGGGCCACCACCAAGCGCTCGACGCTGACCACGATGGTCGACCGGGCGGCCGCGCACCGCACGGGCTGGCAGTACTGGGCCTACTGCGGCTGCGACGACCCGACCACGACCGGGCCGGGCAGCACCCAGGCCCTCGTGCTCGACCCGGCGAACGCGCCGCGGGGCCGGAACCTCGACCGGGCGAAGATGCGGGCGCTCGTCGTGCCGCACCCGCTGGCGGTGTCCGGCACGCCGCGCTCCTACCGCTACGACCGCGCGGCGAAGGTGTTCCGGGCGACCTGGTCGGTGCGCCCTGCGGCCGGCCCGGGTCGCTTCGGCCGCGGCAGCCGGACGACGGTGTCGGCGCCGCGGTTCGTCTACCGCCACGGGTACACCGCGCAGGTCACCGGTGGACACGTGGTGTCGCGGCCCGGCGCGCGGACCCTGGTCGTGGCCCAGGGAAGGGGCGTCGAGCGGGTGCGGGTCGTCGTACGACCCCGCTGACCCGTGGGGTGCGCGACCCCGCAACCCCTGGGCAAGGCCGGATCGGCAAGAATGGCCGCCATGTCCACCACGACCGAACCGGAGGTCGCCGCGTTCGCGGGAGCCTCCGGCACCGCCCGGCCGCGCGTGCTCTCGGGCATCCAGCCGACGGCCGACTCGTTCCACTTCGGCAACTACCTCGGCGCGCTGCGCCAGTGGGTGGACCTCCAGCACGACCACCAGCCGTTCTTCTTCATCGCCGACCTGCACGCGATCA
>JAOPYB010000414.1 GCA_025964835.1 Nocardioides sp.
GCCCCGACCCTCGCCGTGATCGGCGGCGGCCAGCTCGCGCGGATGATGGCCCAGCCCGCCATCGCGCTCGGGCTGCCGCTGCGCCTGCTGGCCGAGGCCCCCGGCGTCTCCGCGGCCCAGGTCATCCCCGACCAACTCGTCGGCGACTACCGCGACCTCGAGACGCTGCGCACGGTGACGGAAGGCTGCCGGGTCGTCACCTTCGACCACGAGCACGTCCCCACCGGGCACCTTCACGCCCTCCAGGCCGACGGCATCGCCGTACGCCCGGGGCCGGAGGCGCTCGTGCACGCCCAGGACAAGGGCGTGATGCGGCGCCGGCTGGCGGAGCTCGGCGTGCCGTGCCCGCGCAACGCCCTCGTCGAGGAGGTCGAGGAGGTCGAGGAGTTCGGCTTGCCGTGCGTCCTCAAGACCACCCGCGGCGGGTACGACGGCAAGGGTGTCTGGTTCGTCCGCTCCGCCGACGAGTGCGCGGAGCCGTTCCGCGTGGCGGCCGAGACCGGTGTCGAGCTGCTCGCCGAGGAGCTCGTCGACTACCGTCGTGAGCTGTCGGCCATCGTCGCCCGCTCGCCGAGCGGGCAGGCGGCGGCGTACCCGGTCGTCGCCTCCACCCAGCGCGACGGCATCTGCCACGAGGTGGTGGCGCCCGCCCCCGAGCTGTCGGCCGAGCTGGCCGGCCAGGCCCAGGAGATCGCGCTGCGGATCGCCGGCGCCCTCGACGTGACCGGCATCCTCGCCGTCGAGCTCTTCGAGACGAACGACGGCCGGGTGCTCGTCAACGAGCTCGCCATGCGCCCGCACAACACCGGCCACTGGACCCAGGACGGTGCGGTCACCTCGCAGTTCGAGAACCACCTCCGCGCCGTGATGGACCTGCCGCTGGGCTCGCCCGCACCCCGGGCTCGCTGGACCGTGATGGTCAACATCCTCGGCGGGCCTGATGACGCCGGCCGGCTGTGGGACGGCCTCCCGCACTCCCTGGCACGCGACCCGCACCTGCGGGTGCACCTCTACGGCAAGGAGTTACGCCCAGGGCGAAAGGTCGGCCACGTCAACGCGTACGGCGACGACCTCGATGATTGTCTGGAGCGGGCCCGGCACGCGGCTGCGTGGTTCCGGGGCGACCTCGGCAATGAGAGCGAGTGAACATGGACGAGCGCGTGAAGGTCGGCATCGTGATGGGCTCCGACTCGGACTGGCCGGTCATGAAGGCGGCAGGTGAGGCCCTCGCGGAGTTCGGGGTGGGCTTCGAGGCGGACGTCGTCTCGGCGCACCGGATGCCGGACGAGATGCTGGCCTACGGCAGGGGGGCCGCGGGTCGCGGACTCTCGGTCATCATCGCCGGTGCCGGCGGAGCCGCCCACCTGCCCGGGATGCTCGCCGCGGTCACCCCGCTGCCGGTCATCGGTGTGCCGGTCCCGCTCAAGCACCTCGACGGCATGGACTCCCTGCTCTCGATCGTGCAGATGCCCGCGGGGGTCCCGGTGGCCACGGTCGCGGTCGGCAACGCCCGGAACGCGGGGCTCCTCGCGGTGCGGATCCTCGCCACCGGCGACCCGGACCTGCTCAAGAGGATGATCGACTTCCAGGCAGACCTCCGCACCACAGCCCAGGAGAAGGGCAAGGCCGTCCGCGACGACAGTGCGGGCGCCCGCAAGCTCGGCTTCTGAGCGTGGTGCACATTTCCGTTCAATTGAACGGGAAGTGACCGGCTAGTCCGAGGACGCGCCTCAGGGGAGGAACCGGTCGGCGGTGAGCGGCAGCTCCCGGACCCGCAGGCCGGTGGCGTGGTACGTCGCGTTGGCGACCGCCGCGGACGTGCCGACGATGCCGATCTCGCCGATGCCGCGTGAGCCCATCGGCGTGGCGACGTAGTCCTCCTCGTCCAGCCACTCTGCCTCGACGCCCGTCACGTCGGCGTGCGTCGCCACGTGGTAGGTCGCCAGGTCCTGGGTGACGATGTGCCCGAACCGCGCGTCGCGGTAGGACTCCTCGAAGAGGGCGGCCGACAGCCCCATCGTCAGACCGCCGAGGAACTGCGAGCGGGCGGTCAGGGGGTTGATGACCCGACCGACCGAGTAGACGCCGAGCAGCCGCGGCACGCGGACCTCGCCGGTGTAGCGGTGCACCCGCGCCTCGGCGAAGACGGCCCCGAAGGAGTGCAGGGCGTACTCCTCGGCGACGGGGTCCTCCGCGGCGGAGGCCGTCGTCTCCACCCCGGGATCGGGGCTGTCCCCGTGGTCGTTGCGGAACAGCTGGGAGGCGGCCACGATCGCCCCGCCCCAGGAGCTGGTGCCCGACGAGCCGCCGGCGACGGTGGCGGCCGGCAGCGAGGAGTCGCCGATCTCGAGCTCGATGGCCGCCGGGTCGACGTCCAGGGCGTCGGCCGCGATCTGGGTGAGCACGGTCCAGGCACCGGTGCCGATGTCGACCGCGCCGATGGCGACGGAGTAGCGGCCCCCGTCCAGCGAGCGGACGCGCGCGCTGTTGCCGGGCTGGACCATCATCGGGTACGTCGCCGACGCGACCCCGGTCCCGACCCACCACTCGCCGTCGGCGCTCGCACGTGCGCCGGCCGGTCGCCCGGACCAGCCGAAGCGCTGCGCCCCGCGGTGCAGGCAGTCGAGCAGCCGGCGGTTGTTGAAGGGCTTGCCCGTCTCGGGGTCGGTGGCGGGCTCGTTGAGCTCGCGCAGCACGATCGGGTCGACCCCGCACGCCACGGCGAGCTCGTCCATCGCCGTCTCGTGGGCGAACATGCCCGGCATCTCACCCGGCGCGCGCATCCACGAGGGCACCGCGACGTCGAGCACGGCGAGCCGGTGGCTGGTGCGGCGGTCGGGGGCGGCGTACATCATCCGGGTCGGCGACGCGGTCTGCTCCGCGTACTCCCGGATGGCCGAGGTCTGCTCGAAGACCTGGTGGTCGATGGCCAGCAGGGTGCCGTCGCTCCGGGCGCCGAGCCGGAAGCGCGAGATCGTCGCGGTGCGGTAGCCGGTCAGCGCGAACATCTGCTGGCGGGTGACCGCCAGCGACACCGGCCGGCCGCCGGTCGTCCTCGCGGCGAGTGCCGCGGCCATCTCGTGGCTGTGCGGCTCGCCCTTGCTGCCGAAGCCGCCACCGACGTGCGGCGCGCGCACCCGGACCTGTCCCGGCTCGAGCCCGAGCATGGGGGCGAGGGCCGAGACGACGCCGTGCACGCCCTGGGTGGAGTCGACGAGGTCGAGGACGGTGCCCTCGCCGGCGTCGTCCCACGTGGCGACCAGTGCGTGCGGCTCCATCGGGCTGTTGTGCTCGTAGGGCGTCCGGTAGGTCTCGTCCACCACGACGTCGGCCCCTGCCAGCGCCGCCTCGACGTCACCTTCGTCGGTGTCGGTGTCCATGTCGGGGTTGACAGAGTCCGGCCGGTACGTCGCGTTGTCCACGCGCAGCTCGGCCGCGTGCTCCTCCGCCTGGTAGGTCACCCGGACCAGCGCGGCACCCTCGCGCGCCGTCTCCAGGGTCTCGGCCAGGACCACCGCGACGATCTGGCCGCGGAAGCCGACCCGGGCGTCCTGCAGGATCGCGAGCTCGCCGTTGCTGGTGTCCTCGAGCCGGGGGGCGTTGGTGTGGTCGAGCACCGAGACCACGCCCGGATGGGCCAGCGCCTGCTGCGCGTCGAGGGCCGACACCCGGCCGCGCGCGACGGTCGACTGCACCAGCCAGGCGTGCAGCGGTGGGGCGTCGGCGGGGTGCTCGACGGCGTACGGCGCGGCGCCGGACACCTTGAGCCGGCCGTCGAGCCGGATGGTCGACGTGCCCATGGACCGGGGCTGGAGGGGCGCGGCGGCCTGCTCGGTCATCGGGACACCTCCCCGGCGGCGAGACGCGTGCACGCGAGCGCCGTCGTGTTGCGGATCATCGGGACCTTGTAGGCGTTCTGGTCGGTGGTGGTCGCGCCCTCGAGCTCGAGCTCGGCGGCGGCCAGCACCGCCTCCTCCGTGAGCTGCTGGCCGCGGAGAGCGTCCTCGGCCCTCGTCGCCCGCCAGGGCCGGTGCGCGACCCCACCCCACGCGATCCGCACGTCGCGCACCACGTCGCCGTCCAGCTCGAGCCCGGCGGCCACCGACACGAGCGCGAAGGCGTACGACGCCCGGTCGCGCGCCTTCTGGTACGTCGAGCGGCGCGCGGCAGCGGAGGGCGGCAGCTCGACCGCAGTGATCAGGTCACCGTGCTCGAGGACCGTGTCGAGATCGGGCCGGTCACCGGGCAGCCGGTGCAGCCCGGTCATCGGGATGCGTCGTTCACCCGAGACGCCGAGCACCACCACCTGCGCATCGAGCGCCGTGAGCGCGACCGCGAGGTCGGAGGGGTGCACGGTCACGCAGTCGGGGGAGGCGCCGAGGACGGCGTTGTAACGGGCGTAGCCGCCGACGGCGGAGCACCCGGTGCCGGGCTCGCGCTTGTTGCACGGCGTCGTGGCGTCCTGGAAGTAGACGCACCGGGTGCGCTGGAGCAGGTTGCCGGCGGTGGTGGCCTGGTGCCGGATCTGCCCGGACGCCCCCGCGAGCAGCGCCCGTGAGACCGCCGGCCACGAGGCGCGGACCGCCGGATGGGCGGCCAGGTCGCTGTTGCGGACGTTGGCGCCGATCCTCAGCCCGGTGCCCCCGGGTGCGTCGTACTCCTCGACGGCGTCCAGCGGCAGCCGGCTGACGTCGACGAGCAGGCGCGGCGCGGTGATGCCGAGCTTGAGGTGGTCAACGAGGTTGGTGCCACCGGCCAGGAACCGGGCCTCCGGCTCCCCGGAGACCAGGGCGACCGCCGAGGCGGCGTCGTCGGCGCGGACGTACTCGAGCTCCCTCATGCCTGCCCCCGCCCCGCGGCCTCGCGCACGGCGGCCAGGATGTTGGCGTAGGCCCCGCAGCGGCAGAGGTTGCCGCTCATCCGCTCGCGGAGCTCGTCGTCGGAGGGTTCGGGCGTCGCCTCGAGGTCCTGGCTCACGTGGCTCGGGTGCCCCTGCTTCAGCTCGTCCAGGACGCCCACGGCCGAGCACACCTGGCCGGGCGTGCAGTAGCCGCACTGCAGGCCGTCGTGGTCGAGGAAGGCCTCCTGGATCGGGTGGAGATCGTCCTCCGGGCCCAGACCGGCGGCCGTGACGATCTCGGCGCCGTCGTACGACACGGCGAGGGCCAGGCAGGTGAGATGCCGCCGGCCGTCGAGCAGCACGGTGCAGGAGCCGCACTGGCCGTGGTCGCAGCCCTTCTTCGGCGACGTCACGCCGAGCCGGTCGCGCAGGGCGTCGAGCAGCGTGGTGCGGGTGTCGACGGCCACCGTGTGACGGCGCCCGTCGACGGTCAGGCTGATCTCGGAGTCCATGCCCCACCGTGACCCGTGGGACGCATTTCCATGCGTTGTCCGGAGGGTCAGTCGCCGGTGACCCGGCCGCGGAGCGCCTTGGTGGCACCGCGCTGCTTCTTCTCGTCGAGCCTGCGGCGCTGCGAGCCGCGGGTCGGCCGGGTGGGCCGCCGCGGAGGCGGGGGCGGGGCGAGCGCGGTGCGCAGGATCTCGGTCAGTCGCTCCCGGGCGGCCACCCGGTTGCGGTGCTGCGAGCGGTGTTCGGAGGCGACGACCACGACCGTGGAGCCCACGAGCTGCGGCTCGAGGACGCGCAGCGCGCGCTGGCGCTGGGTGTCGGAGAGGGTCGTGGAGGCCCCCACGTCGTACACGAGCTCGACCCGGGTGTCGCTGGTGTTGACCGACTGACCGCCGGGCCCGGGCGACCGGGAGAAGCGCTCGACCAGCTCGGCCGCCGGGACGACCAGGCCCTTCGGCAGCCCGGGCCCCGCGGGGACGACGAGGTCGTCGCCGGGCCGGTTCACCCCCGTCGCCGCCACTCGATGGCCGGGCAGGTGTCCATCACCATCGGCACGCCGGCCGCCTTCGTCCGCTCGAAGGCGGCCTCGTCGACGACGCCCAGCTGGAGCCAGACCGCACGCGCGCCGACGGCGACCGCCTGGTCGGCGAACTCGCCCGCCGACTCCGAGCGGCGGAACACGTCGACCACGTCGATCGGGAACGGCACGTCGGCGAGCGACGCGTAGCCCTGCTCGCCCAGCACCGTGGGCGCCGACGGGTGGATCGGCACGATCCGCTTCCCCCGGCCCTGCAGGAGCGCGGCGATGGAGTACGCCGTCCGGCTGGGGTCGCCGGACAGGCCGACCACCGCCCAGGTGTCGCAGTCGTCGAGCATGAACCGGACCGCCTCGGGGTCCTGCCAGTCGCCCATGGCGCCAAATCTAGGCCGTGGCTGCGACGGACCGGGCCACGGGCGTGACGAGCGTCACGACTTTTTGCATTTCGCCTCGCGGAGACCCGGTGACGGTTAGCGTGATTTCGTCTTCGCTACCGGCTGGTAGCGCCACTGATGCTTGAGGGAGCATGCTTGATGAACGTTGTTCGTATGTCCTCGCGACTGGCCGCCACCGGCGCCGTCACCGCTCTCGCCG
>JAOPYB010000318.1 GCA_025964835.1 Nocardioides sp.
TCCTCACGATCGTCGACGAGTCCCACGTCGCCGTGCCGCAGATCGGCGGCATGTACGAAGGCGACATGTCCCGCAAGCGCAACCTGGTCGACCACGGCTTCCGGCTGCCGAGCGCGATGGACAACCGCCCGCTGCGGTGGGAGGAGTTCCTCGAGCGCGTAGGCCAGACGATCTACCTCTCGGCCACCCCGGGCAACTACGAGCTCGACAAGACCGGCGGCGCGCGGAACGCCGTCGAGCAGATCATCCGCCCGACCGGCCTGATCGACCCCGAGGTCGTGATCAAGCCGACCAAGGGCCAGATCGACGACCTGATCCACGAGATCCGGCTGCGCACTGACAAGAACGAGCGGGTGCTGGTCACGACGCTGACCAAGAAGATGTCCGAGGACCTCACCGACTACCTCCTCGACGCCGGCGTCCGCACCCGCTACCTCCACTCCGAGGTGGACACCCTCAAGCGCATCGAGCTGCTGCGCGACCTGCGCCTCGGCGACTACGACGTGCTCGTCGGCATCAACCTGCTCCGCGAGGGCCTCGACCTGCCGGAGGTGTCCCTGGTCGCGATCCTCGACGCCGACAAGGAGGGCTTCCTCCGGTCCGACAAGTCGCTGATCCAGACGATCGGCCGGGCGGCGCGCAACGTGTCCGGCCAGGTGCACATGTACGCCGACAGGATCACGCCGTCCATGGAGAAGGCGATCGACGAGACCAACCGTCGCCGCGAGAAGCAGGTCGCCTACAACACCGCCCACGGCATCGACCCGACCCCGCTGCGCAAGAAGATCGCCGACATCACCGAGATGCTCGCCCGCGAGGACGAGAGCACCCAGGAGCTCCTCCAGACCTGGGCCGGCACCGAGGCGAAGGGCCGGGCCGGCGGCGTGAAGGCCAGGCAGCCCGTCCCGGCGCTGGCGAAGTCCGCGGCCGGCGCCCACGCGGCCGACCTGGCGGGGATGCCCAGCACCGACCTCGCCCAGCTCATCCAGGAGCTCACCGACCAGATGAAGGGCGCGGCGGCCGAGCTGCACTTCGAGCTGGCGGCCCGGCTGCGCGACGAGATCTCGGAGCTGAAGAAGGAGCTCCGCCAGATGATGGAGGCCGGGGCGCGGTGACCGATACCGCCGCGTAAAATCGGCGGGTGAGCCGACCCGAGAGCCCCGTCCGGCCCGGGGCCTGGTCCGTGTGGCTGGTCGCCCTCCTCATCTACTTCGTGGCGGTGTTCCACCGGTCCTCGCTGGCGGTGGCGGGACTGGCCGCGGCCGACCGGTTCGACATCTCCGCCTCCCAGCTGGCCGCCTTCACGATGCTGCAGCTGCTGGTCTACGCCGGCATGCAGGTCCCCGTCGGGTTGCTGGTGGACCGGTTCGGCTCCCGGAGCGTGCTGCTCACCGGCACGCTGCTGATGACGATCGCGCAGGTGGGCTTCGCGCTGGCCACCAGCTATCCGCTGGCCCTGCTGGCGCGGGCCCTGGTCGGCATCGGCGACGCGATGACGTTCATCTGCGTGCTGCGCCTGGTGAGCACCTGGTTCCCCGCGCGCCGGATCCCGTTCGTCACCCAGGTGACCGGCACCCTCGGCCAGGCCGGCTCGCTGGTGGCCGCGATCCCGATGACCTGGGCGCTCGGTCACCTGGGCTGGACCAGGGCCTACCTGGTCGCCGCCGCCCTGGGCGTGGCGCTCGGTGTGGTCGGGCTGCTGGTGCTGCGGGACTCGCCGGCAGGCCGGCACCTGCGTGGCCCGACGCTGTCCCTGGGGGCCGTGCGCGCCAGCCTGGCCGCGTCCTGGTCGCACCCGGGCACCCGGCTCGGCTTCTGGATGCACTTCTCGACCCAGTTCAGCTCCACCGCGCTCACGCTGCTCTGGGGTTACCCCTTCTTCGTGCGCGGGGAGGGTCGCAGCCCCGCGACCGCCGGGCTGCTGCTCACCGTGATCGTGCTGGCGGTCATGTGCGCCGGGCCCGTCCTGGGGTGGCTCGTCGGCGCGCACCCCTGGCACCGCTCGACGACCGTGCTCGGCATCGTGTCCTCGATCGTGACGGTGTGGACCGTCGTGCTCCTCTGGCCCGGCGATGCCCCGCTGTGGCTGCTGGTGCTGCTCGCGGCGGTCACCGGTGTCGGCGGCCCGGCGTCGATGATCGGTTTCGACGTGGGCCGGACGTCCAACCCGGCCGAGCGCCTCGCCAGTGCCAGCGGGATCATCAACCAGGGCGGCTTCGTCGCCAGCCTGCTGCTGGTGGTAGCCATCGGGCTGGTCCTCGACTGGCGCACCCCGGGCGACAGTGGTGCGTACACGCCCTCGGCGTTCCGCTGGGCGATGAGCGCCCAGTACGTCCTGTGGGCGCTCGGGCTGACCCAGGTGTGGCGCTACCGGCGGCGCGCCCGCGCGGTCGTCAGCCGCGACGAGCTCGAGCAGGTCGGCTGACTCAGCCGGCCCGGCGCCGCAACATCCGCGCCAGCAGCGGCGTGAACGCCAGGATCACCAGCAGCCGGAACAGCTGCACCGCCATCACGTAGGTGACGTCCGAGCCACTGTCGGCGGCGGTGGCCAGGACCGCGAACAGCCCGCCCGGGGTGGTCGCGAGGTAGGCGGTGAGCCCGTCGACCGGGGTGAGCCACGCGAGCAGGGCGCCCATCGCGGCGGTCATCCCGATCATGCCCACCATGATCGCGAGCACCAGCGGCAGCATCCGGGTGATCGACGCCAGGCTCGCCCGGGTGAAGCGCAGCCCGACCTGGACACCGATCAGGGTGTACGCGACCCACTGGAGCGGCACCGGCACCGCCGGGGTGCCGAGCCAGCCCGCCGAGCTGAGCACGGCGGCGACGGCCAGCGGCCCGAGCAGGGTGGCGGTGCTGACCGGGACCACCCGGGCCACCAGGAGGCCGAGGGCGAGGGCAATCGCGACGTAGGCCAGGTCGGCTGCCAGCGTGGCGCCGCCCGCGTCGAAGCGGCCCAGGCCGTGCTCGGGCCGGAAGACCACGGCGGTGACGACCGGCATCGTGAGCAGCACGAGGAGCACCCGGAGGTACTGGACCACGGTGACGACGCGGTCGTCGGCGCCGAGCTCGCGGGCGATGGCGACCACCCCGGAGGCGCCGCCGGCGATCATCGCGAAGGCCCCGGTGACGGGGGAGACGTCTCGCCGCAGCGCCAGCAGGCGTCCCGCCAGCAGGCTGACGAGCACGGTCCCGGCCGTGACGGCCGCGATCGGGAGCAGCGCGCTGCCCATGCCGGTCAGGGCCGAGAGGCTCACCAGTGAGCCGATCGTGATCCCGATCAGCGCCTGCCCGAGCCGGAAGGCGGACGGAGGGATGGCGATCACCGTCGAGGAGGTGAGCGCGTGGGTCATGCCGCCGAGGAGCGAGCCGAACAGCACGGCGGAGGGCAGGTGGAGGAGCGAGAAGGCCACGCTCAGGACGGCGGTCACGGCGAGGACCAGCGCCACGGACGCGGCGGGCGACCGACCGTCGGAAGTCATCAGCAGCACCCTACGCAGCCACGTCGACCGTTCGTCATACAGTGCCCCCATGACCAGCATCGATCTCGGCCGCCCCGTCCAGGGAGACGTCGTGGCACTGATCCTCGACGACCACCGCCGCTTCGAGAGCCTTCTGCGGGACCTGCGCGACAGCAGCTCCGACCGGGACGCCGTGCGACAGGCGTTCGCCACGCTCCACGTCGCCCACGCGGAGGCGGAGGAGCAGCACGTCTACCCGCAGCTGCGGCGCAAGCAGGCCGTCGGCGAGCACGAGGCGGAGCACGGCGAGGAGGAGCACGCCGAGGGGCACGAGGCCCTGCTGGCGGTGCTCGAGCTCGAGGGCACCGACACGCAGGCGTTCGACGACGCGGTCGAGGAGCTCGCCAAGGTGGTCAACCACCACCTGACCGAGGAGGAGCTGACGATCCTCAACCCCGCGCGCGACGCGGTCGCCGAGGGGGTCCGCGCCGAGATGGGGGCGGCCTTCGCGACGGCCCGCAACGCTCTCATCGACGACGGCTGCGGATCCCTCGAGAACGTGCGCCGCGTCGTCGCCGACGCGCGCAGGGACGGCCTGCTCGACGACGAGGACGACCAGGACGAGGACTGAGCCACCGTGGACGTCGCCCGGATGCAGGCCCACTGCCTCGCCAAGCCCGGTGCCTGGCCCGACAACCCGTGGGACCACCACCACCCGGTGATCAAGGTCGGCGAGGCGGCGGGCGGCAAGATCTTCGCCTTCCTCGGCGACGACTCCGTGGGCGTGAAGGGCGGCCCGACGCGGGAAGTGGCCGACGGGTGGCTGGACCGGTTCCCCGGTGACGCGACGGTGATGGCCTACATCGGGCGCTCCGGCTGGAACACCCTGTCCTTCACGGGCGCGATCCCCGACGACGAGCTGCTCGAGGGCGTCGACGAGTCCTACCGGCTCGTCGTGTCGAAGCTTGCCAAGAAGCACCGCCCCGAGGGCTGGGACGCCGACCCGCCCGAAAGTTTCTGACAGGTCAGCGCATGCTGCGGGCGACGGTGAGCCCGACGAGGCGGGCGACGACCAGTGCCACGTAGAGCACCCCGGCCACCTGCTCCACCATCACGAACGACCGCGCGTGCGCCAGGACCGGGGTCACGTCGGACAGGCCGACGCTGGTCAGCGTCGTGAAGGACAGGAAGAGCAGCTCGAACCAGGTGCGGTCCCCGGGGCCACCAGCGCCGATGAAGGAGTCCGGCCAGATCACCTGGACCGCGGCGTACACGTACGCGAAGCCCCAGGCCACCACGGTGAACGCCGCGCCGGTCGCGTAGAGCTCGTCGCGCGTCACCCGGTCGTCGTGGAAGAGGTAGCGGATCATCGCGTCGGAGACGTAGAAGTAGAACGGCGCGTGGAGCAGCGCGTTGGTCAGCACCACCGCGTCGCTGTCCGGGTGGAACGCCTCCAGCACGGTGAAGACCATCGCGGGGCCGCCGAGCAGCACCGCCACCCAGGACAGTGCCGGAGTGCGCCGCACCGCCCAGACCGCGAGGATCACGACCACCATCCCGACGACGCCGAGCAGCGCACGTCCCGTGGTCGACTCGTCGAGGAAGGGGTAGGCCAGCACGGCCACGAGCTGGGCGCCGAGCAGGGCCGCGGAGGGATGGTCCACCACGACCCGGGTGGCGTGCGACGTGCGCGTCACGAGCCGTCCTCTTCTGCGTCGGGGGACCGTTCGCGTTCGCCCAGCTCCCGGGCGTCCTCCTTGGCGTCCTTCTTCGCGAGGCGTCGCGCGTGGTCGTCGACGATATCCTGGCGCCGGACGAGGGTGCGCACCACGTTGATGCCCGTGCCGGCCATCACGAAGCCCGGCCAGAAGAAGGCACCTCCCAGCTCACCCCGGTTGATGACCAGCCAGATGACCAGGCAGATCAGGCTCGGACCGAGGAAACCGAGGACCGCCTCCCGGCGGTCGGACTCGTACGCGCGCTCGGCCCTGGCCCGCAGGTCGGTCGGGGCCGCGGACGCCAGCCCTCGGCCCCCGCGGAGGGCGGCCGGCCCGCCCACCAGGTCACCCACGAGTGCGGGCAGCTCGCCGAGCGTCCTGGCGCTGCCGGTCTGCTCGGTGCGGAGGTCGAACTCCTCGCGGTCGAGACGACCGTCGGCGTACGCCTCGGCGAGCAGCTGGTGGACGACGTTCCGGTCCCGGTCGGACGCGCGCAGCGCGGCGTTCGCGGGGTCCCGGGGGTCGTAGGTGAACCCGGACCACAGGTCGCCGGGCGAGGTCACCGGCTGCTCGATTCCACATTCCGCATCCTAGGACGGCGCTCCGATCTAGCCTGCGTCATGGGTGGGAGTGACGGGCGTCACTCCCACGTGACCAGCCGATGGGATGGCCGGCTGTCGCTCATTGCCCAAAATGAGAACACGTTCTATTCTGTGGTGGCTGTCTAGACGAGTCGTGGGGAGAGGTGACCGGATGGCCTTCAGCGCTGTCTCCGTCATCCGCGGACCCGGCGAGATCGCGGTCATGGTCGTCGAGGTCACCAAGCGCATCTTCACCACCCGCTTCCAGACGCGCGAGTTCCTCGAGCAGGCCTGGTTCATCACCAGCGTCACGCTGATGCCCACGCTGCTCGTGTCGATCCCGTTCGGTGCGGTCATCTCGCTCCAGGTCGGCAACCTCACCGGCCAGCTGGGCGCCCAGTCCTTCGCCGGCGCCACCGCGGTCCTGGCCGTGGTGCGCGAGGCGGCCCCGATCGCGGCGGCGCTGCTGATCGCCGGGGCGGCCGGCTCCGCCATCTGCTCCGA
Source organism: Nocardioides sp. (assembly GCA_025964835.1). Lineage (GTDB taxonomy): Bacteria > Actinomycetota > Actinomycetes > Propionibacteriales > Nocardioidaceae > Nocardioides. The sequence continues at coordinate 6,265 of JAOPYB010000318.1, forward strand.
CCTGGGCGCCCGCAAGATCCGTGAGGAGATCGACGCGATGGAGGTGCTCGGGATCGACCCGCTCGCGCGCCTGGTCGCCCCGCGGGTGGTCGCCACCATGTTCGTCTCGCTGATGATCAACGGGCTGGTGATCGGCGCCGGCATCGGCGGCTCCTACTTCTTCATCGTGATCGTCACCGGCGGGTCCGCGGGCGCGTTCCTGTCGTCGTTCACGGCCCTGGCGACCCTCCCGGACCTCTACATCTCGATGGTCAAGGCCGTGATCTTCGGCTGGCTGGCCGCGATCGTCGGTGCCTACAAGGGCCTCAACGCGGGCGGCGGGCCCAGCGGTGTCGGTCGGGCCGTGAACGAGTCGGTGATCATCTCATTCATGCTGCTGTTCTTCATGAACGCCGTGATCACGGCGATCTACTTCCAGGTCGTCCCGCCCCCGGGCCTGTGATGGCGAGCATCTCGGCGATCGGCAGCTACCTCGTCAAGGGTCGCCGCGACGCCTTGGAGGGGTACGGCGACCAGCTGCTGTTCTACATCAAGGCCATCGCCTGGACGCCTCGTGCGATCCGCCGCTACAAGCGGGAGATCATCAACACCCTCGCCGAGATCACGTTCGGTGCGGGCGGCCTGACGTTCATCGCCGGCACGGTCGGCGTCATCGCCTTCCTGGCGTTCTTCGCGGGCACGGAGGTCGGCATCCAGGGCTACGCCTCGCTGAGCCAGATCGGCGTCGCCAAGTTCAGTGCCTTCATCTCCGCCTACTTCAACACCCGCGAGGTCGCGCCGCTCGTGTCCTCGATCGCGCTCGCGGCGACGGTGGGCTGCGGCTACACCGCCCGGCTGGGTGCGATGCGGATCTCGGAGGAGATCGACGCCCTCGAGGTGATGGGCGTCCCCTCGCTGCCGTTCCTCGTGACCACCCGGATGATCGCCGCCTTCATCGCGGTGATCCCGCTCTACATCGTGGCGCTGTCGGCGTCGTACCTCTCGCCGCGGCTGATCACGACGCTGGTCTACGGCCAGTCGCCCGGCACCTACGACCACTACTTCCTGCAGTTCCTGCCGCCGATCGACATGCTCTGGTCGTTCGGCAAGCTGCTGTTCCTGGCCACCGCGATCATCCTGATCCACTGCTACTACGGCTACACCGCGTCTGGCGGGCCCGCCGGTGTCGGGCTGGCCGTCGGCCGGGCGATCCGCACCAGCATCGTGACCGTCGTGGTCGCCGACTTCTTCCTGAGCTTCGCGATCTGGGGCTCCACCACCACCGTGCGGATCACGGGGTGATCGGATGCTGGTGAACATCCATCACGACAGCCCGGCCGAGCACCGGCGGCTGCTGGTGGCCGGGGTCATGTTCGTCACGATGATCGCCCTGCTGATCGCGCTCTCGATCGCGGTCTACCAGAAGGTCTTCGACACGGTCACCACCGTGACGATCCAGGCCGACCGCGCCGGGCTGCAGCTCGCCAAGTTCGGCGACGTCCGGATCAACGGCGTCCTCGTCGGCCAGGTCCGCGAGGTCTCCGAGGTCGGCAACCAGGCGTCGATCAAGGTGGCACTTCAGCCCGACGCGGCCAGGCAGATCCCCGCGAACGTGAACGTGCAGATCCTCCCGACGACGCTCTTCGGCCAGAAGTTCATCTCGTTCATGGCCCCGGACAACCCCTCGGCCGCATCGCTCGAGGACGGCGACGTGATCCCCGCTGCCCGCGTCGAGACGAACGTCGAGCTGAGCCGGATCCTCGCCAACCTCTTCCCGCTGCTGCGCTCGGTGCAGCCGGCCGACCTCAACGCGACGCTCAACGCGCTGGCGACCGCGCTCGGCGGCCGCGGCGAGCAGCTGGGCGAGACCCTCGACAACCTGGACTCCTACCTCGGCGCCATCGACGAGCACCTGCCGACGCTGCGCCAGGACCTGGTCGAGCTGGCCCAGGTCGCCGACACGTACGACGTGGCCGCCCCGGACCTGATCGGGGTGCTGGACAACATCACCGTGACCAGCAACACCATCATCGAGAAGCGCCAGGACCTCCAGACCTTCTTCGGCGACATCCAGGGTCTGTCCGACGTCAGCACCCGGATCCTGACGGACAACGAGGCCAACATCATCCAGGTCGGCAGGGTGACCGAGCCGATCACGCGGCTGCTGGCCGTCTACTCCCCGGAGTACCCGTGCCTGCTGCGCGGCATGGCCCGCTACGCCCCGCGGCTCGCCAGGGTCTTCGAGGGCAACCAGGTCAAGCAGTACATCGAGTTCGGCACCCAGCAGTACCGCGCCTACGACCAGCGCGACAAGCCCGTCTACGGCGAGGTCGGCCACGGCCCGTGGTGCCTCGGGCTGCCCTACCCGCCCGTCCCGGTGCCCCCGGTGCCCCTCGACGACGGCAGCGACCTCGACTCCAACCCGCCGGACAGCAACCTGCCCGGCGCCCAGCGGTCAAGCACCGCGTCGAGCGACCCCACGAGCGGTTACGCCGGCACCGACGCCGACAAGACGATCGTCAACGCCCTGTTGGCCGGTGAGTCCGGGCGCGCGGCCGACAGCTACGGCGCCCTCGGTGCCCTGATGTACGGGCCCGTGGTCCGGGGCGCGGGGGTGGGCTCGTGAGCCCTTCGAGACAGGCGCGGAGCGCCTTCCTCGGGAACCGCCGCAATGCGACCACGATCGCCGCGGCGGTCAAGCTCGGCATCTTCACGATCTGCTCGGTCCTGGTGACCGGCCTGCTGGCGGCCATCATGGGCAACATCGGCTTCGGCGCCGGCAAGGAGTACAAGGCGGTGTTCAGCACCGCCTCGATGCTCGAGAAGGGTGACGACGTGCGGATCGCCGGCGTCAGTGTCGGTGAGGTCAAGAACGTCGAGCACTACGACCGAAACAGCGCGCTCGTGACCTTCCGGATCAAGGACGAGGTGCAGCTCACCACCGCCTCGCGCGCCGAGATCCGTTTCCTGAACCTCGTCGGCGACCGCTACCTCGCGCTCGAGGAGGGATCCGACTCGGGCGCCGAGCCGCTCGCGGCCGACGCGACGATCCCGATCTCCCAGACCAGCCCCGCCCTGGACCTGACGGTCCTGTTCAACGGCTTCCAACCGCTCTTCCAGGCGCTGAACCCGACCCAGGTCAATGAGCTGAGCATGAACCTCGTGCAGGTGCTCCAGGGCGAGGGCGGCACGGTCCAGGGGCTGCTGGCCAAGACGGCGTCGCTGACCAACACCCTGGCCGACCGTGACGAGCTGATCGGGCAGGTCGTCACGAACCTCGGCCGGACCCTTGACACCGTCGACAAGCACCACGTCCAGCTGACCAAGCTGATCGTCGAGCTCAAGGGCTGGATGTCCAACCTGGCCCGCGACCGCTCGACGATCGGGTCGTCGGTCGAGAACCTCGCGAGCCTCACCGCGGTGGTCGCCGACCTGGTCAAGAGTGGCCGTCCGCACCTCGAGGGCGACGTCGCCGGGCTGCGGAAGGTCGCCGGCCTGCTGAACCGGCCGAAGAACCGAGCGGTGCTCGTCGAGCTCCTCAACCGGCTGCCCGAGACCCTCACCGACCAGACCCGGACCGGCACCTACGGCTCCTGGTACAACTACTACCTCTGCGGCTTCTCCGGGAAGATCACGCTCCCGACGTCCGTCCTCGACGACATCCCGGGCATCAAGAACCTCCAGGCCCAGCTCAACCATCTGGACTTCCACTCGACGGCCGCGCGGTGCAACTCATGAGGCGCTACTCCGAGGCCCAGATCCTCCGCGCGGGCGCGATGACGGTCGTGCTGCTGCTGCTGGTCATGGCCGCGGCCTTCAACCTCTCCAAGTTCCCGGGCTTCGGCGGCGACTCCTACCGGGCGGAGTTCTCCGACGCCAGCGGGCTGCACAAGGGCAACATGGTGCAGGTCGGCGGCATGCGCGTCGGGCGCGTCCAGAAGGTCGAGCTGGAGCACAGCAACTTGGTGCTGGTGACCTTCGAGGTGGAGCACGGCGTCGAGTTCGGTACCGACAGCGAGGCGTCGATCGAGGTCCTCAACCTCCTCGGTGAGAAGTACCTCCAGCTCACACCCGCGGGCTCCGGGCAGCTGTCGTCCGACGACGTGATCCCGGTGAGCCGCACCCAGTCGGCGTACGACATCGTCGGCGTCTTCGGTGATCTCACCACGACGACCGAGCGGATCGACACCGACCAGCTGAAGCAGGCGCTCGACGTCGTCGCCGACACCGTCGACGCGGCCGGCCCGGAGGTGCACGCCAGCTTCCAGGGCATCTCGCGGCTCTCGGAGAGCGTCGCGTCCCGGGACGCCGAGATCCAGGCGCTCTTCGAGAGCTCGCGCGGGGTCACGCAGGTGCTGGCCGACCGCAGCGACGACATCGTCGACCTGATGAAGCACAGCGACCTGGTGTTCAAGGAGCTCCAGCGGCGCAAGGGGGCTATCCACCAGCTCCTCGTGAACGCCCGGATCCTCGGTCAGCAGCTGCGCGGTGTCGCCGACGACAACCAGGCCCAGATGGCCCCGGCCCTGCACGAGGTCGACGACCTCCTCGACCTGCTGAACAGCA
>JAOPYB010000346.1 GCA_025964835.1 Nocardioides sp.
ACGTCGTGCAGTTCGTCGAGAGCCAGCACACCCCGCGCAACACCATGCTCCGGGCGGTCCGCACCGGCGGCCCGGTCAAGGGTGGCGGGATCCGCAAGGAGTACGACGACCTCGTGACCACCTGGGGGATCCGGCCGAAGCTCGCCGAGCTGCTGGACCAGCCGCCGGAGAGCGCCGATGCGTGATCGCCTGCTCGCAGGCATCATCGTCGTACCCTTCGCGCTCGGCCTGAGCGCCGGTGCCGCCCCGGACCGGGGCGAGGTCGCGTTCTCCTTCCAGGACCCCGAGGTCGTCGAGTCGAGCGGGCTCGTCGTGCAGGACGGTCTCGTGCTGACCACCAACGACTCGGGCGACTCCGGCCGCGTCTTCGCGGTCGACCCGGCCACCGGCCGGACCGTCGGCGTGACCCGGTGGTCCGACGACCCCACCGACGTGGAGGCTCTCGCGCCCGCCGGCAGTGGCGAGGTCTGGGTCGGCGACATCGGCGACAACACCGAGTCCCGCGACTCGGTGCGGGTCGCCCGGGTGCCGGTGGGACGTGGGGAGCGCACCGTCGACGTCGCGACGTACGAGCTCACCTACCCGCAGGGCCCGGTCAACGCCGAGAGCCTGCTGGCCGACCCCGTGACGGGGCGGCTCTACGTCGCGACCAAGAGCGTCTTCGGGGGACGGCTCTACGAGGCGCCGGCGACGCTGTCCGCCGGCCGGCCCAACCGGCTGCGGGCGGTCGGCGACGTGCTGCCCATCGCCACCGACGGGGCCTTCTTCGCCGACGGGAAGCACCTGGTCCTGCGCGACTACTCGCAGGCCGCGGTCTACGGCTTCCCGTCGATGGACCGGCTCGCGACCTTCCGGCTGCCCCGGGAGGACCAGGGTGAGGGGATCGCCGTCGCCCCCGACGGCAGCCTGCTCGTGAGCTCGGAGGGGCAGTACTCCGACGTCCTGCGCGTCCCGCTGCCCGACGACGTGCGCCGGGCGCTCGAGCCCGCGGCACCCAGCCCCCAGCCCAGCACCGAGCCCGGCACCGGCGGTGACGCGGAGACCGACACGGTCCGCCCGCTCTCCCCGTGGCTGCTCACCGGCAGCCTCGGGCTGGCCGTCGTGGCGGTGCTCCTGTTCTCGCTGCGCCGCCGCTGACCCGCCCGCCCGGGGCATCCGGCGGGGTGAGCCGCGCTCGTACGGCCCGTGGCTAATCTCTGAGCCATGCCACGGCTCCGCAGGACCTCTCCCGACCAGCCCGGGTGGACCCGGCGCCGCGCCGGGAAGGGTTTCGTCTACCTCGACACCGACGGCTCGCGGCTGCCCGAGGAGGACGCCCAGCGGGTGCGCGACCTGGTCATCCCGCCGGCGTGGGAGGACGTGTGGGTCACGCCGTACCCCAACGGCCACCTCCAGGCCGTCGGCACCGACGACGCGGGTCGGCGCCAGTACCTCTACCACCCCGACTGGCGCACCCGCCGGGACGCGGAGAAGTTCGAGCGGATGCTGCTCTTCGGCAAGGCGCTGAGCAGGGCCCGCGAGCTCGTGGTCGCCGACCTCGGCCGCGAGGGGATGCCGCTGGAGCGCGCCTGCGCGGCCGCCGTGCGCCTGCTCGACCTGGGCTACTTCCGGATCGGCAACGACGTCTACGCCGATGAGAACGGCAGCTTCGGGCTCACCACGCTGGAGCGCCGGCACGTGCGCCGGCGCCAGGACCGGCTGGTCTTCGCGTTCGTCGGCAAGTCCGGCGTCGAGCACCAGATCGAGATCGACGACCGGGTGGTGGTCGAGACGATCGACGTCATGCGCCGGCGCCGGGGCCAGGACCTGCGGCTGCTGTCCTACAAGAACGGCCGGTCGTGGCGCTCGCTGCTGCCCGAGCTCGTCAACGAGTACGTCCGCGCGAGCACCGGGCTCGAGGCCACCGCGAAGGACTTCCGGACCTGGCACGCGACCGTGCTCGCCGCCGCGGCACTCGCGGAGTCGCCGGAGCCGGGGGAGACCAGGGCGTCGCAGAAGCGGGCGGTCTCCGGGGCCATGAAGGAGGTGGCGTCGTTCCTCGGCAACACCCCCACGCTGGCGCGTTCGGCGTACGTCGACCCCCGCGTCATCGAGGCCTACGAGCGGGGTCGCACGATCGCGTCGACCACCCGGCGTGAGTTCGACAACCCCGACGAGCGCCAGGCCGCGCTGGAGCGTGCGACGCTGCGGCTGATCAAGGGATCCTGATGGAGCTCACCGTGGTCCGGGGCGACATCACGACCCAGGACGTCGACGCGGTCGTGAACGCCGCCAACAACGCCATGCGCGGCGGCGGGGGCGTCGACGGCGCCATCCACCGCGCCGGCGGCCCGGCGGTGCTCGAGGACTGCGAGCGCCGGTTCCCCGACGGGCTCGTGACCGGTGACGCCGGCTGGACCACCGCGGGCGACCTGCCGGCCCGCTGGGTCATCCACGTGGTCGGCCCGAATCGCAACGCCGGCCAGACCGACCGGTCCCTGCTCACGTCCTGCTACGCGCGGGCACTGGCCGTCGCCGACGAGCTGGGAGCCCGTTCGGTGGCGTTCCCGCTGGTGAGCGCGGGGGTCTACGGCTGGCCCAAGGACGACGCGATCGCGGCCGCCGTCGAGACGTTGCGGGCCACCGACACCCGGGTCGAGGAGGCCCGGCTGGTGGCGTTCGACGAGGCGACGTACGAGGCGATCCGGGCCGCGCTCGACTTGCCGCGCTGACGCTGGTGAAGCGTCGAGCCGGAAGGCCCGGGCGGGCTAGAGCCGCTCGACCACGTGGTCGATGCACGCGGTGAGGGCCTCCACGTCGGACGGGTCGACGGCGGGGTACATCGCGATCCGGAGCTGGTTGCGCCCCAGCTTCCGGTAAGGCTCGGTGTCGACGATGCCGTTCGCGCGCAGCGTGGCGGCGATGGCGGCGGCGTCGATGCCGTCCTCGAAGTCGATGGTGCCGATCACCAGGGAGCGGTGGTCGGGATCCTCGACGTACGGGAACGTGTACGGCGTCTTCTCCGCCCAGCCGTAGAGCGCGTCCGAGGAGGCCGTGGTCCGCTCGACCATCCCGGCCAGGCCGCCGTGGGCGTTCATCCAGTCCAGCTGCTCGGCCATCAGGAACAGCGTGGCCACCGACGGGGTGTTGTAGGTCTGGTTGAGCCGGGAGTTGTCGATCGCCGTGGGCAGGTCGAAGAACGCCGGCACATGCCGGCCGGAGCCCGCGATGGACCCGGCGCGCTCCAGCGCGGCGGGCGACATGACCGCGATCCAGAGGCCGCCGTCGGAGGCGAAGCACTTCTGTGGCGCGAAGTAGTAGCAGTCGACCTCGGCGAGGTCGACCGGCAGGCCACCCGCGCCGGACGTGGCGTCGACGAGGACCAGCCCCTCGTCGGCAGAGGTGCCCGCCGGGCGCACCACCGGCGCCATCACCGCGGTGGACGTCTCGTTCTGGGCCCAGGCGTAGACGTCGACGCCCTCCTCGGCCACCGGCGCCGGCCGCGAACCGGGGTCGGCCTTGATGACCGACGGGTCGGCCAGCCACGGGGCGTCGGCCGCGGCCTTGGCGAACTTGGCGGAGAACTCGCCGAACGACAGGTGCTGGCTCTTCTGCCGGATCAGCCCGTACGTCGCGATGTCCCAGAACGCCGTCGCCCCGCCGTTGCCGAGCACGACCTCGTGCCCCTCGGGCAGCGAGAACAGTGCGGCCAGGCCGTCACGCACCCGGGCCACGGTCTGCCGCACCGGCGCCTGCCGGTGGGAGGTGCCCATCAGCGACGACCCGGTCGCCGCGAGGGCGTCGAGGTGGGACGTCTGGATCTTCGACGGGCCCGCACCGAAGCGGCCGTCGGCGGGCAGGAGGTCGGCGGGGATCTGGATCGCGTCGGTCACGTGGCAACCTTCCGAAGAGGTCAGTGGTGGTGCCTGACGGCGCTGTCGGCAGGACCCATATTCTGTCACCCCGTGTCCGCGCGTCCCCGAGGAGTCCAGATGACCACCGGCCCCAAGGTCGGCCGCCCCGCCGTGGGCCCGCCTCGTGGCGGCCGTGACCTCGGGCTGGAGATCCGGCGGGTGGGCTACGGCCAGGCCGATGCCCTCCGGCTGATCGAGGAGGTCCAGCAGGAGTACGTCCGCCGCTACGGCGGGCCCGACAACACCCCGCTCGAGCACGCCATGTTCGAGCCGCCCACCGGCAGCTTCTTCGTGGGGTACGTCGACGGTGAGCCGGTCGCCACCGGTGCCTGGCGGCGCAGCCGCATCGTCGCCCTGGACATCCCGCTGGGCACCGCGAGCATCGCCGAGATCAAGCGGATGTACGTCGCGCCGCGGGTGCGTGGGGCGGGGGTGGCGCGCCGGATGCTGGCCCATCTCGAGGCGAGTGCCGCCGAGCTCGGCGTCGAGGCGCTCGTCCTCGAGACCGGCACCGCCCAGCCGGAGGCGATCGCCCTCTACGAGTCGTCGGGCTACACGCCGGTGCCCGGCTTCGGCCACTACAAGAACGAGCCGATGTCGCGCTGCTTCGGCAAGCTGCTGGGCTGAGCCCGCCGCTCCGACTCTCCGGAGCGGGCGCGGTCGTTGCTCCGGTCGGGTGCGGTGAGGATCATGACCCGCATGGGCGAGCACGAGATCGCGGTCGGTGCGGTGGCGCGGCTCGAGATCGCGGTCGGTGCGGTGGCGCGGCTCGAGAGCGCCCTGCGCACGCGGGACGTCAAGGCGGGGGTCGACTGCTTCGTCGCCGACGGCGCGGTCTACGGCTCGGACCTCGGCGAGCAGGCCCACGGGCACGCCGAGCTGCGGGTGTTCCTCACGCGGCTCTTCGACCAGCCGGTGACCCTCGGGTGGGACCTGGAGTCGATCTGGGCGCGGCGCAGCGGTGACGTCCTGTGGTTCGTGGCGCCGGGCCACGCCGTGCTCCTCTCGGACGACGGCGGCACCGAGCGGTTGCTCTACCGGGTCTGCGGCGTGCTGCGCGACGAGGGCGACGCGTGGCGCTTCGAGCTCTTCAACGGCACCGCTCCCGGCGTGCCCGCCGTTCTCAGCTGACGACCACGTAGCGCTCGTCGTCGATCTCGCGACCCCAGTAGTCCGCCTCCGGGAGCAGGGTCACCTCGGCGGGCCGGCCGGTCGCGCCGACCAGCGCGAGCGTGTCCGCCGCCGCCAGTCCCGCGTCGTCGAACCAGCGACCCTCGACGAGGAGCAGCCGTCCGCCCGGCGCGAGCAGGTCGATCCAGGTCCGCAACGCGGCGGCCGGGTCGGGCATCGCCCAGAGCACGTGCCGGCACAGCACCACGTCGTACGCCGCCTGCTTGAGCGGCGGCGTGGCCGCGTCCGCGACGACGAAACGCGCGTCGTCCCGGGTGCCGGCCTTGGCCTGGGCCCGGCGCACCATCTCCGGGGAGAAGTCGATGCCGTCGACCAGGTAGCCCTCGTCGGCCAGCAGCAGCGACAGGGTGCCGGTGCCACAGCCCAGGTCGGCGACCCGTGCCGGCGCGGCGGGCAGCCGGGTCAGCAGCAGCTCGCGCCAGGCCGCGCGCACCGAGTCGTCGCGCAGACCGTGGTCCGCGGCGTCGTCGAAGGTCGCGGCCTCCGTGTCCCACATCAAGATGTCGTCCCGAGAAGTCATCCCTTGACCCTAAATGACGTCGTACGCCGAGCGCTCCAGCTCGTAGCGCACCTCGCCACCCTCCCAGCCGGGGATCGGCTCGTCCCACTCCCGCACCCACGAGTCCGTGTGCGCCATGCCGATCCTGGCGAGCACGGCGCGCGAGCCGGTGTTGACCGCCATGGTGGACGCGAGCACCCGTTGGACGTCCGCGCAGGCGAAGGCCTCGGCGAGCATCGCCCCGGCTCCCTCGGTCGCGAGCCCGCGACCCCAGGCGGTACGCCGCAGCCGGTAGCCCAGCCGGTAGCCCAGGCCGGACAGCTCCGGCCGGCCGGCGAAGCTGCTCGCCGACCACCAGCCCGCGAACTCGTCATCAGGCGTGAAGCCGGCCCAGTAGCCGAGCCCGCGGGAGGCGTCGGACTGCGCCGTCAGCCGGGTCGCCCACTCGGCCCTCGTCTCCTCGGGCGTGGCGGCCCGGCCCAGGATGTAGCGCATCACCTCGGGATCGGCGTTGAGCGCCTCGAGGTGGCCGGCGTGCGCGGCACCGACCGGCTCCAGGCGCAGCCGGTCGGTCGTCAGGACGGCAGGCTCAGCCGTCCCACTCCGCCTTCCAGCCCTCGACGTCGGAGGCCTTGCGGGAGGGCGGACCGGTGTAGATCGCCGAGGGGCGGATCAGCCGGCCGGTCTTCTTCTGCTCCAGGATGTGCGCCGACCAGCCCGCGGTGCGGGCGCACGTGAACATCGACGTGAACATGTGCGGCGGTACCTCGGCGAAGTCGAGGACGATCGCGGCCCAGAACTCCACGTTGGTCTCGAGCACCCGGTCGGGGCGGCGCTCTCGCAGCTCGGCGAGCGCGGCCTTCTCCAGGGCCTCGGCGACCTCGTAGCGGGGCGCGCCGAGTTCCTTGGCGGTGCGGCGCAGCACCCGGGCCCGGGGGTCCTCGGCGCGGTAGACCCGGTGGCCGAAGCCCATCAGGCGCTCGCCGCTGTCGAGCAGCGCCTTGACGTAGCCCTCGGCGTCGCCGGACTTCTCGACCTCCTCGATCATCCCCAGGACGCGGGACGGGGCGCCGCCGTGCAGCGGGCCGCTCATCGCGCCGATCGCGCCGGAGAAGGCGGCCGCGACGTCGGCGCCGGTCGAGGTGATGACCCGGGCGGTGAAGGTCGAGGCGTTCATGCCGTGCTCGGCGGCGGAGCTCCAGTAGGCGTCGATCGCGTGGACGTGCTTGGGGTCGCGGTCGTCGCCCTTCCAGCGGATCATGAAGCGGTCGGCGAGCGTCTCGCCCTTGTCGACCTCGCGCTGCGAGACGACCGGCTTGTCCAGCCCGCGCGCGGCCTGGGCGGCGTACGACAGGACCATCACGGCGACCCGGCTGAGGTCCTCGCGTGCCTGCTCGTCGGAGATGTCGTAGGTCTGGCCCATACCGAAGGCGGGGGCCAGCATGGCGACCGCGGCCTGCACGTCGACGCGGATGTCGCCGGTGTGGACGGGGATGTTGTAGGGCTCGGCCGGCGGCAGGCCCGGGGTGTAGGTGCCGTCGATCAGCAGGCCCCAGATGTTCTCGAAGGGCACCCGGCCGACGATGTCCTCGATGTCGACGCCGCGGTAGCGCAGCGCCGACCCCTCCTTGTCCGGCTCGGCGATCTCCGTCTCGAACGCGATGACACCTTCGAGTCCGTGGTGTACCTCAGTCATGCGCTCGTGGCTCCTTCGACGTCCGGTGGGTGGGAGATGTGCCCGGTGCATTCTGCACCCGCACCCCCGCGGGCGACACCCCGTGTCCCGACCCCGCCCGGATCCGGGCCTAGATTCGGGGCATGGGTGACAACACGCACGACGACGCCGCGGTCGCGAACCTCCGGCAGGAGTACGCCGCGGGCGGCCTCGACGAGTCCGACCTCGCGGCGGACCCGATCGCGATGTTCCGCGGCTGGTTCGACACGGTCCGGGCCGCCAACCTGCACGAGCCCAACGCGATGGTGCTCTCCACGGCCTCCGCCGACGGGCGGCCCTCCGCGCGGATGGTGCTGCTCAAGGGCTTCGGCGACGACGGCTTCCGCTTCTTCACCAACACCCGCTCCCGCAAGGGCGGGGAGCTGGCCGCCAACCCCGCGTGCTCGCTGCTCTTCCCCTGGCACCTGCTCGAGCGGCAGGTCCGCATCGAGGGCACGGCCGAGCCGCTCCCGCGCGCGGCCGTGGCGGCCTACTTCGCCTCGCGGCCGCGGGGCTCCCGGGTCGGAGCCTGGGCCTCGAAGCAGTCGCGCCCGGTGGCCGGCCGCGCCGAGCTGGACGCGGCGTACGCGTCGTACGACCAGCGCTACCCGGGCGAGGACGTCCCGCTGCCGGAGGAGTGGGGCGGCTACCTGGTCCGGCCCGAGGTGGTGGAGTTCTGGCAGGGCCGCACCAGCCGCCTCCACGACCGGCTCGTCTACCGGCGGGCCGGATCTGCCTGGTCCACCGAGCGGCTCGCCCCGTAGCGATCCCGGAAACCCTTGTGAGTGAGCGCTCACTCACTTAGGCTTCCGGCATGTCCCCCCGCGCCCGCCCGATGTCACCCGACGAGCGGCGCTCCGCCCTGACCGACGTCACCCTGCGGCTGCTGCGCGTCCACGGTCGCGCCGTGAGCACCCGTCAGATCGCCGAGGCGGCGGGGGTCGCCGAGGGCACGATCTTCCGGGCCTTCGACTCCAAGGAGCAGCTGGTCGACGCGGCCATCTCGCGCGCCTTCGAGCCCGGCGACGTGGTGGCCAGGATCGAGGAGATCGACCGCGACCAGCCGCTGCGCGGCCGGCTCGTGGCCCTCGTGGCCATCCTCCAGCAGCGGTTCCGGGCCACGTTCGGGCTGATGCAGCGGATGGAGCTGGTCGGCCCGCCCGTCCACCTGCACGACTCCGGGGCCGCCACGGCCTGGCGCCGGCGCCTCGACGAGCTGCTCGGGGAGCTCGTCGCCGACGACGCGGACCAGCTCGTGGTGCCCGTCGGGGAGTTCGTGCACGTGCTGCGCCTGCTGGCCTTCGCCGGCAGCCACGAGCGGATCGCCGACGGGCGGCTGCTCACCCCGGAGCAGATCGTCGACACCGTCCTGCTCGGACTCCAGAGGAGAGACTGATGCTGATCCGCCTGCTCCGCACCCACCTGCGGCCCTACCGCGGCTGGCTCGCGATCGTCGTGGCCCTGCAGTTCGTGGGCGTCGTCGCGATGCTCTACCTGCCGAGCCTCAACGCCGACATCATCGACAATGGCATCGCCACCGGCGACACGGGCTACATCCTGCACATCGGCGGGCTGATGCTCGCCGTCTCGCTGGTCCAGATCGTCTGCTCGGTGACGGCCGTCTGGTTCGGCGCGCGTACGGCGATGGGCTTCGGCCGCGACGTCCGTGCGGCCGTCTTCCACCGGGTCGGCAGCTTCTCGACCCGGGAGGTGCAGCAGTTCGGCGCCCCGTCGCTGATCACCCGCAGCACCAACGACGTGCAGCAGGTGCAGATGCTGGTGCTGATGGCCTGCACGATCGCCGTCTCGTCGCCGATCATGATGGTCGGTGGCGTGCTGATGGCGCTGCGCGAGGACTTCGGCCTCGGCTGGATCCTCGCGGTCGTCGTCCCGGCCCTCTTCCTGTCCGTCGGCCTGGTCGTCAGCCGGATGGTCCCGAACTTCCGCAAGATGCAGGCCCGCATCGACGAGGTGAACCGGGTGCTGCGCGAGCAGATCACCGGCATCCGCGTCGTCCGCGCGTTCGTCCGCGAGCCCCACGAGATGGAGCGCTTCGCGACCGCCAACGCCGACCTCACCGACGTGTCGGTGCGGGCCGGCCGCTGGATGGCGACGATGTTCCCGCTGGTGATGCTGGTCGTGAACGTCTCGAGCGTCGCGGTCATCTGGTTCGGCGGGCACCGCGTCGACAGCGGCCAGATGCAGGTCGGCGCACTGACCGCGTTCCTGTCCTACCTGATGCAGATCCTGATGTCGGTGATGATGGCGACCTTCATGCTGATGATGGTGCCGCGCTCCGCCGTGTGCGGTGACCGGATCATCGAGGTCCTCGACACCGACTCCTCGGTCGTCCCGGCGGCCGACCCGATCGCCCCGGACCCGGCGAAGCGCGGCTGGCTCGACCTCGACAGCGTCGTGTTCTCCTATCCCGGCGCTGAGTCGCCGGTGCTCTGCGACGTCTCGCTGACGGCCCGGCCCGGCCAGCTGATCGCGGTCATCGGCTCGACCGGTGCCGGCAAGTCGACGCTGGTCAACCTGGTGCCCCGCCTCTTCGACGCCACCACCGGGACCGTCTCGGTCGCGGGGGTCGACGTACGCCGGCTCGAGCCGAACGCGCTCTGGGACCAGATCGGTCTGGTGCCCCAGCGGGCCTACCTGTTCACCGGCACCATCGGCAGCAACCTGCGCCACGGCCGGCCGGACGCGACCGACGACGAGATCTGGGAGGCGCTGCGCACGGCGCAGGCCGCGGACTTCGTGACGGCGCTCCCCGAGGGGCTCGACGCGCCGGTG
>JAOPYB010000348.1 GCA_025964835.1 Nocardioides sp.
GCCGGAAGCCGTCGGGGTCGCCGAAGCGCGAGTCCGGGGCGAAGTACGACGTGACGTGGTAGCCCCACGAGCCGCCGAAGGGGTGCTGCATCACGGGCATCAGCTCGACGTGCGTGAAGCCCAGGTCGTGCAGGTAGGGCACCAGGTCGTCGGCGAGCTCGGCGTAGGACCAGTTGGTGCCGTCGTGGTGCTTCTTCCACGACGCGAGGTGCATCTCGTAGGCGCTCATCGGCTCGTTGATCGGCTGCCTGGTGGCCCGCTTCGCGATCCACTCGTCGTCGCCCCACGTGTAGGTGGACTCGTAGACCTTGGAGGCGGTGTCGGCGGGCTTCTCGGCCCAGGCCGCCATCGGGTCGGCCTTCTCGCGCCACTCGCCGTCGGCGCCCAGGACGACGTACTTGTACGCCGTGCCGCTGCCGACGTCCGGCACGAACAGCTCCCACACCCCGGAGGTGCCGAGCTGGCGCATCGGGTGCTCGCGACCGTCCCAGCTGTTGAAGTCGGCCTTGAGCCGGATCGCCCGCGCCGAGGGGGCCCACACGGCGAACGCCGTGCCGGTGACGTCGGCGTCGTAGTGGTGCACGTGCGCGCCGAGGACCTGCCAGAGCTGCTCGTGGCGGCCCTCGTTGATCAGGTGGAGGTCGACAGCGCCGAGCGTCGGGAGAAAGCGGTAGGGGTCGTCGACCTCGTGCAGGTCGTCGCCGTACGCCACGGCGATGCGGTAGCCAGGCACGTCCGCGACGCCCAGGGTGCCGACCCAGATCCCCTCGTGCTCGTGGGTCAGCTCGGACTCCCGGCCACCGTGGCGGACGACGACCCGCGACGCGAGCGGCCTGAACACCCGCACGGTGACGTCCCCGTCGTGCGGATGGGGGCCGAGGATGACGTGGGGGTCGCCGTGCTCGCCGCGGACGAGGAGGTCGAGCTCCTCGCGGCTGACGGGCTGCACGGCGTTCCTGGTGCTGGTCATGACACTCCGATCCTCGCGACGGCCTCGAGCGGGATGCCCACCCAGGTCGGACGGTTGCGGGTTTCGTAGACGGTCTCGTAGACGGCCTTGTCGGCGACGTACGCCGCGAGCAGGGTCTCCGCGTCGGGGCTCAGGTCGCGCCCGGCGTACGCCGCGAGGAAGGCCTCGCGGTTGCGGGCCGCCCACTCGGCGGAGCGGTAGGCCCGCTGGTCGGCGCCGTCGTCGAGGCCGTCGCTCCAGGTGCGCTCGACCACGCGCGGGGCGTAGTCGAGGGAGCGCAGCATTCCGGCGACGTCGCGCCACGGGGAGTCGGGCAGCATCCGCTCGGCGAGCGGCTTGGCCGGCTCGCCCTCGAAGTCGACGATCTTCCAGCCGCGGGCCGTGCGCAGGGTCTGGCCGAGGTGGAGGTCTCCGTGGATCTGCTGGACGCGGACCCCGGGGAGCCCGTCCAGCGCGTCGTAGGCGCCGCGC
This sequence comes from Nocardioides sp., assembly GCA_025964835.1. GTDB lineage: Bacteria > Actinomycetota > Actinomycetes > Propionibacteriales > Nocardioidaceae > Nocardioides. The sequence goes on from JAOPYB010000348.1 coordinate 1,442, forward strand.
AGGTCGTCGGCGTAGGCCGCGAGCTCGGGGACGATCTGGAGCGCCTCGTCGAGACGCCGGCGCATGCCGTCGGCCAGACGGCGCAGCTCGGCGGCCGGGCGGTCCTCGGTCGGGAAGTGCTCGGCCAGGGTCTGGTGGGTCTCCGCGAGGGCTGTGCCGAGCCGGGCGGCCTCGCCCGCGAAGTCGCCGCCGACCTCGTCGGCGTGCAGGTCGGCCTCGGCGAAGAGGTTGCGGACGCTCGCGAGCGCGAGGTCCCAGCCGTCGGTGGCGGTGCGGAGGAACTGCTGGAGCATCGCGAGCTGGAGGACGGAATCCTCGCCGCCGCCCTCGCCGGGGGTCGCGGGAGTCTCCAGCCAGCCGTAGAGCGCGGCCACGTGGTCGGAGCCTGCCTCGGTCAGCACCTGGTGGATCGAGATGTCCGGGTTGGTGCCGGGGGTGATCTTCCGGAAGATCTTCATCAGGGCGTCCTCGCCGAAGGCCACCGAGGAGTTCGACTGCTCGCCGCTGAAGAGCGTCGAGTGGGTCTCGAGGTCGAGGTCGTGCCCGGGGACCCGGTGGAAGGCGAGTGGTCCGCCGGTGGGCGGCTCCGCGAACGAGCGCAGCCAGCAGGCCATCGCCTCCCGGTCGTGGGGTGCGTCGTAGACGTGGCTGGTGCCGAAGTCGCCGTCCTGCACGACTCCGATGTGGGCGTGCGCGAGGCGGTCCTGCGGGTCCGGGTAGTGCGCGAGCGGCAGCTGGTAGTACTCGTCCTCGCCGCCGTCCTCGTAGGACACGGTCACGAGGTCGATCGCCACCCGCGGTCCGTCCGCGGTGTGGCCGGGGACCTCGCCGAGCCGGCGTACGCCGCTGATCGAGAAGGCGCGACCCTTGCCGCCGAACCACCGGGCCCGCTCGATGAACGGTCGCAGGAGCTCGTGGATCTGTGACTCGGGCTGGGTCACGGAGTCATCCCCTCGTCGGAGTCGGGTGCGGTCAGGCGGAACCAGTAGAAGCCGTACCCACCCAGCGTCAAGAGATACGGGAGCTCGCCGACCGCCGGGAACGGCACGCCGCCGAGCAGCTCGACCGGGACCAGGCCCTCCCAGCGGCGCAGGTCGAGCTCGACCGGCTGCGGGAAGCGCGAGAGGTTGTTGACGCAGACGATGACGTCGCGACGCCCGTTCTCGTCGAGGTGCTCGCGGGCGTAGGACAGCACGGTGGAGTTCGAGCCGCCCAGGTCGGTGAAGGAGCCGAGTCCGAACGCGGGGTGCTGGCGGCGGGCCTGGATCATCCGGCGCGTCCAGTGCAGCAGCGAGGAGGAGTTCTCCAGCTGGGCCTCGACGTTGACGCTCTGGTAGCCGTAGACCGGGTCCTGGATCGCGGGCAGGAAGAGCTTGCCGGGGGTGGCGGAGGAGAAGCCGGCGTTGCGGTCGGGGGTCCACTGCATCGGGGTGCGGACGCCGTCGCGGTCGCCGAGCCAGATGTTGTCGCCCATGCCGATCTCGTCGCCGTAGTAGAGGACGGGGGAGCCGGGCAACGACAGCAGCAGGGCGGTGAACAGCTCGATCTGGTTGCGGTCACCGTCCAGCAGCGGGGCGAGCCGACGGCGGATGCCGATGTTGGCCTTCATCCGGGGGTCGGTGGCGTATTCGGACCACATGTAGTCGCGGTCCTCGTCGCTGACCATCTCCAGCGTGAGCTCGTCGTGGTTGCGCAGGAAGATGCCCCACTGGCAGCCCGAGGGGATCGGCGGGGTCTGGTCCAGGATCTCCGTTATCGGGAAGCGCGACTCGCGTCGCACCGCCATGAAGATGCGCGGCATCACCGGGAAGTGGAAGCACATGTGGCACTCGTCGCCAC
>JAOPYB010000458.1 GCA_025964835.1 Nocardioides sp.
GCAGGCTGATCGCCAGGCCCAGCCCGGTGCCGCCGTACACCCGGGTGGTGCTGCTGTCGACCTGGCTGAAGGAGCGGAACAACCGGTCCATCCGGTCGGCCGGGATGCCGACGCCGGTGTCGCGCACGGCGAAGGCGAGCGTCGGCCGCTCGGTGTCGGTCGCGTCGACGACCCGCACGGTGACGACGACCTCACCCTCCGCGGTGAACTTCACGGCATTGGTCAGCAGGTTCACCAGGACCTGGCGCAGCCGGGTCACGTCGCCCTCCACCACCGGCGGCACGTCCGGGTCGATCTCCACGGCGAGGTCGAGGCCCTGGGCGGCGGCCTGCGCGGCCACGAGGTCGAGCGAGCCCTCCACGCAGTCGCGGAGCACGAACGGGTAGCGCTCCAGCTCGAGCTGGCCGGACTCGATCTTCGAGTAGTCCAAAACGTCGTTGATGATCGTCAGCAGGGCATCGCCCGAGGTGCGCACGGTGTCGACGAACGACCGTTGCTCAGCCGTGAGGTCGCTGTCGAGCAGCAGCCCGGTCATGCCCACGACGGCGTTCATCGGGGTGCGGATCTCGTGGGACATGGTCGAGAGGAACGCCGACTTGGCGGCGTTCGCGGCCTCCGCGTCGATCCGCGCCTGGATCAGGTCGCGCTCGCGCTCCTCGGTGCGCTGCCGCTGGCGCGCGAGCGAGTCGGCCATCTCGTCCAGGCCGGTGCCGATGTCGCGCATCTCCTGCGGGCCGACCCCGTGGCTCCGGGCCCGGAGGTCGCCGTCCCGGATCTCGCCGATCGTGGCGAGCAGCGAGTTCACGGGTTCGACGATCGAGTCCTGCAGCCGCCGCCGCTGACGGCGTACGACGACGATGGCGACCACCAGCAGCCCGAGCTCGACGACGAGCGCGGCAAGGAACACCCGTGACTGCCGTCGCTCGATCTGCGCCCGGCGGGCGTCCGCAGCCGTCTCCAGCGCGTCGTGGCTCGCCCGGTAGTCGTCGAAGAGCTCCTTGCCCTCGGTGACGAACCGTTCCTTGGCCGGGCTCGAGGGCGTCCCCGCCAGCTCGCGACCGTCCTGGACGGCACGCGTCACCCACTGCTGGTCCCAGGCGTCGATCCGCTCCTGCTCACCGTCGATCAGCCGCATCAGGGAGGGCGAGCCCCCGAGGTCCGCGCGGGCCACGTCGAGCTGGCGCGAGACCTCACGGACGCCGTCGCGGTAGGGCTGGAGGAACGTCGTGTGGCCCGTGATCAGGAAGGCGCGCAGGCCGGTCTCCTGGTCGAGCATGGCCAGGTGCGCGCGTCGGACGGCGCGACCGCCGTCGGTCGCCTGTTGCAGGTCCCGGTCGAGCGAGAGGGCCAGGTAGCAGAGGATCGCGGTGTTGACGACAGCCACCAGGCCCACCACCAGCAGCCCGGTCAGGGTCACGCGGCCGACCTGACGGGCAAGATTCACAGCGCGATGCTCCCATGCCGGAGCATCCGTTGCGCCGAGCCCCGGCGGGGCGACGAGGCGAATCAGTGAAAGCAGGGCTCCGTTCCTGCGACGATGGGCGAGTGGCTTCACACCCGACCGCCCGGCACCTCGTGCGCGCCCGGGACCTCGCGGACGCGCGGTTCGCGGAACCACTGACCGTGACCGACCTGGCGCGGGCGGCGGGGCTGTCGCCCGCCCACTTCAGCCGGGAGTTCCGCCGGGCCTTCGGTCAGAGCCCGCACGTCTACCTGCTGACGCGGCGCCTGGAGCGGGCGGCGTGGATGCTGCGGCGGACCGATCGAACGGTCGCCGACATCTGTGTCTCGGTGGGGCTCTCCAGCGTCGGCTCGTTCACGACGACGTTCACCCGCGTCTACGGGCAGTCCCCGTCGGCGTACCGCGCTGCCGCACCGCCGGCAGCGGCGTATGCCGTGGTGCCGGCCTGCGTCGTGCGCTTCTACGGGCGTCCGCAGAACCGCACGTTTCGAGAAGACGCCGCCACCGCCTGATCCCTAGCGTGGCGGTCATCGACGAGGAGAACCACGACGAAGGAGACAGGGATGTACCGGATCGGGACCACGCAGGTGTGGGTGCACGACCAGGACGAGGCGCTGGAGTTCTACACCGAGAAGCTCGGCATGGAGGTCCGCTCGGACGTGACCATGGCCGAGATGGGCGGCTTCCGGTGGCTGACCGTCGGGCCGGTCGGCCAGGACGACATGGCGATCGTGCTGATGGCCATCCCGGAGCCGCCGATGTTCGACCCGGAGATGGTGCAGCAGATCAAGACCCTGCTGGCCAAGGGCGGGACGAGCACGGTCTTCCTGGTGACCGACGACTGCCAGGCCGCCTACGAGGACCTCGCCTCGCGCGGGGTGGATTTCCAGGAGAAGCCCGAGGCGCGTCCCTACGGCATCGACGCCGGCTTCCGCGACCCGTCGGGCAACAACTTCCGGCTCACCCAGGTCACCGAGATCGCCTGACCCTCAGCCGCCGGCAGCGGGGAGGGTGGCGGTGACCAGCCCCGCCGCCCGTGGAAGGGCCACGTTCCGACGGTTGTTGTCAACCGGCCAACCGATGCAACCTCGGCGTCAGGTGTCGAGCCCAAGGCCTAGGGTGAGCGGCAGTGACTACCCAACACATCCTGATCATCGAGGACGACGAGCGGATCGGTTCGACGTTGCTGCGCGCCCTGGTCGGCAGCGGGTACGACGCACGGTGGGAACGCACCGGCGAGCGTGGTGTCTCAGCTGTGGGCGAGCAGCGACCCGACCTCATCCTGCTGGACCTGGGGCTTCCCGATGGTGACGGGCTTGATGTCTGTCGGCGGATCCACCGAGACGACGCGAGCCTAGACATCGTGATGCTGACAGCCCGCGACGAAGAACTCGATGTCGTGGTCGGCCTCGACGCCGGCGCCGTGGACTACATCACCAAGCCGTTCAGGCTCGCGGAGCTCCTCGCCCGCATTCGAGCCCAGTTGCGCCGTCGGGACCCGCGTCCGGCAGCTCCTGAGGTTGTGGGCGACCTGCGCCTCGAGGCGCCGGCTCGACGCATCTGGCGCGATGGGGCTGAGCTGGAACTGCGCGCCAAAGAGTACGACCTGCTGGCGCGTCTTCTCGCCGACGCAGGGAATGTCGTCTCGCGCGAGACATTGATGAGCGACGTGTGGGATGAGAACTGGATCGGCTCCACCAAGACCCTGGACTTCCACATTGCGGCGCTCAGGCGCAAGATCGACGGCGATCGGGACGCCAGCCGCATCACCACCCTGCGCGGGGTGGGCTACCGGTTCGAAGTGTTGTGAGACGTCGGATCTTGGCGGCCATCCTGTCGGTGACCGCCGTATCCATCATCCTGTTCGCTTTGCCGCTGGCCATTGTGGTGCGCCAGCTGGTGGACGAGGACGCCGCGCTGCGAGTCGAACGTGAGGCTGTTCTGGCGGTCAGGGAGGTACCGCCAGACTTTGCCGACAGTCAGGATCCTGTCGAACTCCCCGAGAACAACGATGGAATCACGCTCGGCCTGTACTCCAGCGAGGGCAGACTGGTCTCCGGGTCAGGACCGCAGGAGATCGAGCCATCTGTGCGGCCCGCATTGGGGAATCGCATCGTCGATGCCGAGGTCTCCGGATCCCGACTTGCCGCTGTTCCTGTCGCCGCGAACGAACAGGTGATCGGCCTGATCCGCGCCGAGCAGTCCACCTCCGCTAGCGATCGACGGTCCCGCAACCTCCTGGCCCTGCTCGGCGGCGTCGCGCTTGTTGTAGTCGCTATCGGTGCGGTGATCGGCGCGGTCCTCGCTGGACGTCTCGCCAGACCGGTCCGCAGGCTGCGCGATGCAGCCGTTGAGCTCGGCCATGGCAACTTCGCCGTCGGCGTCCCCATCAGCAAGGTCCCTGAGCTCGATCAAGCCGGCGAGGCGCTGATTTCCACGGGGCGACGGCTCGAAGACCTGGTGTCCAGGGAGCGTTCGTTCAGTCACGACGCCTCCCACCAGCTACGGACCCCGGTGACGGGCCTCAGAGCGGCCATCGAGACCGAGCTCCGGTTCCCACGAGAGGACCCGCAGCTGGTGCTGCATGAAGCACTCGAGGATGTCGATCGCCTCGAAGCCACGATCACCGAGCTGCTGAGCATCGCCCGGGCACCACACATCATCAACGCGACCTTCGCCCCAGGCGATGTACTCGCCGAGGTCCTTCCGCGGTGGCGGTCCCGGTTGGCCGACGAGGGACGCTCGCTCTCCCTGCGTGGCGCCCGGCACGTCCCACCGGTGCACGGGAACTCCGCCCTGCTCAGACACGTCCTCGACGTCCTCCTCGACAACGCGCTGCGGCACGGCGCTGGGACCGTGCAGGTTCTCGTCAGCCAGCATCCTGACGTTGTCAAGGTCGCGGTCAGCGATGAGGGTCCCGGCTTCACAACCGCAAGCGGATCACCGCAACCGACTTCGCCTACCGACCGAGTGTCCACCCACGGACTCGGGCTACCCCTCGCCCGAAGGTACGTCGAAGCGATGGGCGGGAAGCTGATCCTTCCCAGCCGCGACGCGTCGCCTCAGGTCGAAGTCGTGCTGCGTCGCGAACGCGACTGAAGTTCTGGCTGTCCGCTGGCGTTGAGCCAGCCGTGCCCTGGCCGGGCCCCTCGTAGCGTCGTTGTCACCGACGAATCCGAGGAGGAAGCCATGGCCGCGCCAGCGATCCAGCTTCACGCACTGAGTCACCGCTACGACACCGACCCGGTGCTGCGCGACATCGATCTGACCATCGAGCATGGGGAGATCTTCGGATTCCTCGGCCACAACGGAGCCGGCAAGACCACCGCGATCAACATCTTGACCACACTCATCGCACCAACCTCCGGCTCCGCGCAGGTGTGCGGCCACGACGTCGTCAGGCAACGCGGGGAAGTCACTGCATGCATCGGCTACCTGCCCGCTGAGGTACGCATGTACGGCCACCTCACGGCGGCCGAGAACCTCGCCTTCTTCGCCACCCTCTCCGGAGTGCCCCATCCGCGCCGGGCAGCAGCCGAGACCCTGGCCTACCTCGAGTGCGCCGACCTCGCGAACCTCAGGGTCAGCACGTTCTCCTCCGGAATGCGGCAACGGATCGGGATAGCCCAAGCCATCGTGCACCGCCCCCAGGTGCTCTTCCTCGACGAGCCGACCACCGGGCTCGACCCCTTCGGAGTCCGGCAGCTGCGAGAGACGATCCTGCAGCTCAACGCCGACCTCGGGATGACAGTCTTCATGAACACCCACCTGCTCGGTGAGGTCTCCAAGGTGTGCACCACCATCGGGGTCCTCAACCACGGTGAGCTGATCTACAAGGACTCCATCGAGGAAACGACCCGACGTTTCCCCGACGAAGCGTCCTTGGAGGACATCTACGTGCGCATGGGCAGTGACTCCGCATGATCGGCACCATTGCCACCCACCAGCTGGTGGCGTTGCGGCGCCAACGCGTATTCGCGGCGCTGCTCGCGTCGTTCGTGCTCGTCAGCGCGCTCGCGGGGCTGCTCGGCTGGTCGAGCAACCACACCATCTCGAGGGTCTACGACGAGGCCGCCAAGCTCATGGTCGCGACGGGACAGCCACCACCGCCCAACCCGTTCCTGCTCAAACCCGCCCTGTCGCTGTTGTCCAACATGGTCGTCTACGTGCCCCTGATCGGTGCCCTGTTCGCGGTAGTCCTAGGACACCTCAGCGTGGTCGAGGACGAAGCCAGCGGGCTTGGCCGGTTGCTGTTCTCCCGCCACATCACCAGGACCCAGTACGCGATGGGCAAGGTCACCAGCGCCGCTGTTGCTCTGGTCATCGCCCTGGGCGCCAGCATGGGCGTCAGCGCACTGTCCCTCCTCGTTGTGAACCACGCGTTAGCGGTCTCCGACGTTGCCCGGCTGGGACTGTTCTACGCGCTGTCGTGGCTGTATCTCATGAGCTTCGTGCTGATCGGCATCATCGCGGTGCTGGTCACCCACCGACGGTCCCTTGCCCTGCTCAGCGCCATGGGCGCGTGGTTGGTGCTCACCTTCGTAGTCCCCCAGTTCACCTCGGGTCTTCGGCCCACCCAGTCGCTCAACCCGATCATCGAACCGATCGGCACCTCGCAGCGGTTCTTCCAGATCACCGCGCACGGTCAGCCCTTCTCGGTAGTCGAGCAGTACAAGGCCACCGCCGCGGTCATCCTCAATACCGCGCCCGCCGAGGCGACGGGCCAACTCGCGCTCAGACTGCTCCCGGTCGCAGCCCTGGCCGCCATCTTGCTGTTGATCACGCTCAAGCTCGTCCAGCGTCACGACTTCTCCAGGAGCGCCAGCAATGAGTGATCAGACAGTGACCACACGGGTCACAGGCGCCCGCCGAGCCAGGGTTCTCGCCATCGCCAAGCACGAGTACCGCGCGGCGGTGCGGAGCCGGATCCTCCTCATCCTGGTGGTTCTGCTCATCTTGGTGACCGCCGCCTCGGTATACATCGCCTCGGCCGGATATGCAGCCAAGCTTGCCGAGTACGAGACCTATCGGGCCGCCGCGCAGGCGCAGGGGCTCGACCGGATCGCCCCCACTCCGCTTGCGGCGCTCTCCCTGCTCCGCGGTCCCCTGGAGTACCTGGAAATCATCGGCGCTGTCATCGCGATCTCCCTGGGCTACCTCAGTGTCTCCCGAGAACGCATCAACCGCACCCTTCCCCTGATTCGCACCCGTCCGGTCACCGCCGGCGAGCAGGCCACCGGAACTTTCCTGGGCGCCATGGGCGTGTTCGCAACGCTGGTCGCGACCACGATTGCGGTCGGCATCGTCAGCATCGGCCTCCTAGGGCGCGACTGGGTCAACCCAGGCGAGCTGTTCCAGATCGCACTTACCGCCGTCGCCGCCTTGCTCTACCTCGGCGCGTTCTACTGCCTCGGCGCGATCGCCACCGCCAAGTCCCGCTTCGCAGCAAACGGACTCGTGATCGCATTGGGGATCTGGCTCCTCGTGGTCCTGGTCCTGCCCCAGATCGGCGACACCATGGACGCCGACAACCAGCTCCCAGGCGGGCTCTTCCAGGCCCTCGCACTCGACCACGACGGTGAACTCGCTGTACTCCAACACTTCACCGGCTACGAACGAATCCGAACCGGAATCGAAGAAGCCTCCCTCTCCAAGCACTTCGAGAGGTTCGCCTTCGCCATGAGCGACGTCAAGGACCGCTACCGGCCCTACAACCTGCCCTGGCTACTCAATGAGACCCGCAACGACATCGCCTGGCTCCTCGCCTACGCCGTCGCGATGTTCGTCGGGCTCCGCCGCAGCTTCAGAACCCAACCCACCATCCCGCCGGGAGGCACCCCATGAAAACCACCAACCCCTTCACCACAGCACGCCGCGCCCGCGGCGCCGTACTCGGAGCGGGTCTCCTCACAGCCGCGGCCATCCTGACCGGTTGCTCCGGGAGCGCAACCCCGAGCAACACCCCGTCCGTAGCTCAAGGTGCGGGATCCACGGCCTCACCAGCCGCCGACTCACCGGTCCTGCCGGTCAAGACCAACCCCATCACCAACAACTCCGCCGTCCAGGCACTCCAGATCGACTCGGTGCTGGTGGAGAACAACGTCGACAGCGCAGGCAAAGCCACCTCGGACCACCTCGAGATCGCACTGACGAACACGGGAGCCGCTGATCTGACCGCGTTCGAGGTCTACTACGCCTTCGACGATCCCAAGACTGCCGTCACCGAGAGCTACTACGCCAAACTCCCCGACACCTTCACCATCGCCGCCGGCGGGCAACGCGTGGCTCACTTCGACAACACCGGCGCCACCGACCACTTCGCCGTCAACGACTTCAGCCTCTACTACACCGACACCAACGCCCTCGACGTCACCGTCGAAGTCAGCGCAGTCGACACAGCGACCCAGACCGCCTTGATCAAGAAGGACGCCGGCGGAGCCGAGACCGCGGACTGATCACCGCAACGACAACACGTACGGGGCCGCTGTTGGTCTGGTGCTCGGTCGACGACGCAGTGCTGGTCGGGCCGGGCCCTTGACCGTCGCGCCGAGGCTAGCCTCTGCTGCCCACGCCAACGCCCCCTGTGAGCGTCGAGGTCAGTGCATCCGACAGTGCTCTCCAGACCCTCACCGTCGCCACTGACGCCGTCGGCACCGAGGAACCCGACTGGGAGAGCACCCCCGTTCCGCGCGGCGACGCCGCCTCGAAAGTCATCATCCGTCACTCAACGTGACCAACAGAACCGCTTGTCGGCGACGACCTGGCGTCGGCGCCCGAATCGATCGTTCGGCTG
>JAOPYB010000503.1 GCA_025964835.1 Nocardioides sp.
TCTGGCTCATATGACTGTCCAACGCTCGAGTCGGCAAAAGATGACGCAGTCTAGCCCGGAAGATGTTCGCGGGGACCGCGTCATGCCCGCGCCCCGGCCACGTCCCTAGAGGCGTACGACCGAGCACGGAGGGAGCAGACGATGGGGATCTTTGCGACCCGAGTGCGTCATGACGCGGTCGGACCCGAGACGGCGGCGGAGCTGTCCGAGGAGCTGCGGCCGGCCCTGCCACCGCGCTTCGAGGCGGTAGGGGAGGCCCTCGCCTCGGGTCCGGACCCCGTGGACGCCTGCGGCGTGCTGGGCCGCGACCTGGCCCTGGACGGCTTCTCCCTCGAGGAGGTCCTCGACGGCCTGCGGACGAGCTGCCGGCTGGTCCGCGGCACGGAGCCGGGCTTCGAGGCGGTCCGGGCGATCGCGGTGGCGTGGAGCGAGTCGACCCTCGGCTACCTCCACCAGCTCTCGTGCGAGGACCCGCTGACCGGCCTCGCGAGCATCGCGCACGTCCGCACCCGGCTCTCCGAGCTCTACCGGGTCCGTCCCCCGGGCTCGACGGGCAGCCACCCCCATGTCCTGGTCGTCGTCGACTTCGCGCCCGCGGGCTCGGACCGCGGGGCGGGTGGGCGGGCGGACGTGCTCACGCACGCGCTCCGGGCGAGCCGTCTCGGGCAGACCGCGCGCACCGTGTTCTCCGGCACCGAGACGATCGGCAGCCTTGGCTCGGGGCGGATCGTCGTCATCGCGGAGCGAGACGACCGACTCGGCCGGCGGACCGCGCTGCTGCGCCGGATGCTCTCCACCCGCGACGGCCACCCGCGCGTGCGGGTCTGGGTCGAGGGCCTGCCCGGCACCGACCGGACGGCCGCCGCGCTCCTCGACGAGCTCGTCCGTCTCTGAGCCTCGCCCTCCGAACGGCGCCGCCGGACCGGACCGCGCCGTAGGGTTTCCCCCATGTGTGGTCGCTACGCGTCGAGCCGGCGCCCCGAGGACCTGATCGAGGAGTTCGAGGTCGTGGACAACCGGGTCCCGTCCCCGCTCGAGGCCGACTACAACGTGGCGCCCACCAAGGAGGTGTACGCCGTCGTCGAGCGGCCGCCCTCCCGAGACAGCGAGGAGCCCGCCCGGCGCCAGCTCCGGGTGCTGCGGTGGGGGCTGGTGCCAAGTTGGGCCAAGGACCCGTCGATCGGCAACCGGATGATCAACGCGCGGATGGAGACCGTGGCCGAGAAGCCGGCGTACAAGCGGGCGTTCGCGAAACGGCGCTGCCTGCTCCCGGCCGACGGCTACTTCGAGTGGTACCCCACCTCGCAGCTCACGAAGTCGGGCAAGCCGCGCAAGCAGCCGTTCTTCATCCGCCCCTTGGACCACGGGACGCTGGCGATGGCCGGGCTCTACGAGATCTGGCGCGACCCGACCCGTGACGACGACGACCCGGACCGCTTCCGCTGGACCTGCACGGTGCTGACCACCCAGGCCGAGGACTCGCTGGGCCACATCCACGACCGGATGCCGATGATGGTGGAGCCGGAGCGCTGGGCGCAGTGGCTGGACCCGGACGCGGCCCGGGGCTCGCTGCTCGACCTCCTGGTCCCGGCGGCACCGGGCCGGCTCGAGGCGTACCCCGTGTCGACGCTGGTGAGCAACGTGAGGAACAACGGTCCCGAGCTCCTCGCGCCGATCCCGCTGGACGAGGGGCTCGCGTGAGCATCGAACGGCGCGTCGACACACCCCAGGGCGAGGCGCGCCTGGTCACCGACCGCTCGCGGCACCCGGTCGCCACCCTGCTGCTCGGGCACGGGGCGGGCGGCGGCATCGAGAGTGCGGACCTCGTGGCGCTGGCCCGCGACCTGCCGCGGCACGGGATCACCGTCGTCCGGCTCGAGCAGCCCTGGAGGGTCGCGGGGCGCAAGATCGCGACCGCGCCGCCCACCCTCGACGAGGCCCTCGTGTCCGCCGCCGACCGGTTGCGGGTCCGCACCCCGCTCGTCGTGGGTGGCCGCTCGGCGGGGGCCAGGTCGGCGGCCCGCTGCGCGAAGCGGCTCGGTGCCGTCGGGTGCGTCGCACTCGCGTTCCCGCTGCACCCGCCCGGCCGGCCCGAGAAGTCCCGGCTGGACGAGCTCCGGATGGCGCGGGTGCCCACCCTGGTCATCCAGGGCGAGCGGGACCCGATGGGCCGCCCCGAGGAGTTCCCCGACGACGTCGACCTGACCGTCGTGCCGTTCGGCGACCACGGGTTCGCGGTGCCCGCCCGCTCCGGCCTCACGCACGCGGAGGCGATGGGCATCGTGGTCGAGGCGACCCTGGAGTGGATCGTGCGCGAGGTGACCGGCGCCGGTGCCGCCGGGAATGGCCGGCCGGTCTGAGGTGTTCTCCTCCTGTGATTGCACTGCTGGAACGCCCCGCCTCGCGGTCGCCCCTAGACTGGGGGACGATGACTGACTCTGACACCGTGATCGACCCCTCGACCGATCCCACGACCGGTCTGGCCGTCGACGTCGAGACCGAGACCGACGAGGCGCGCACGCTCCGCTTCGAGCGCGACGCGCTGCCCTTCCTCGACCAGCTCTACTCCGCCGCGATGCGGATGACCCGCAACCCGGCCGACGCCGAGGACCTGGTGCAGGAGACGTTCGCGAAGGCGTACTCCTCCTTCCACCAGTTCCGACCCGGCACGAACCTGAAGGCGTGGCTCTACCGGATCCTGACCAACACCTTCATCAACACCTACCGCAAGAAGCAGCGCCAGCCGCAGCAGTCGATGTCCGAGGACGTCGAGGACTGGCAGCTCGCCCGTGCCGAGTCGCACTCCTCCACCGGGCTCAAGTCCGCGGAGATGGAGGCGCTCGAGCATCTCCCCGACTCGCAGGTGAAGGACGCGCTCCAGCGGCTCCCCGAGGAGTTCCGCCTCGCGGTCTACCTCGCCGATGTCGAGGGATTCGCCTACAAGGAGATCGCCGAGATCATGGAGACGCCCATCGGCACCGTCATGTCCCGGCTGCACCGGGGCCGGCGCCAGCTGCGCGACATGCTGTCCGACTACGTCCGCACCAACGACCTGCTGCCGGCCGGTCGCGAGGGGAGGGAGTCGTGAGCCACACCCACCAGCACCCCGACGAGGTCTCGGCCAGCGACTGCGCCGACTACCTCGAGCGGATCGTCTACTTCCTCGACAACGAGCTCGACGAGGCCGACTGCTCGGCCGTGCGGATGCACCTCGACACGTGCAACCCGTGCCTGGAGAAGTACGACCTCCAGCGCACCGTGAAGGCGGTCGTCGCGCGGTCCTGCTCCGAAGCGGCTCCCGACGAGCTGCGTGAGCGGGTGCTCTTCCGCATCCGCGAGGTCCAGATCCAGATCACCGACGGCTGATCCCGACCGTCAGACGATCAAGAGCCCCCGGCCGATGGCCGGGGGCTCTTGCGGTGCTCGGTGGCGACGCTCAGGCGTTGGGACGCTTGCCGTGGTTCGCCTTGTTCTTCTTGCGCGCGCGGCGCTTGCGTCCGGTCTTGCCCATGGTGTCCTCCTGATCGAGCCCGCTTGAAATCTAGGTCGCCCCCGAGGGGCATCGGGCCATCCTCTCAAATCGGCCGCTCCAGAGGAAATCGGGTCCGCTCCTGCGCCTCTACAGGCGGGACAGGAAGCGCTCGGCGTCCACCACGACCCGGGTGATCTCGCCGGTGCCGATCACCTTGCCGTTGCCGCCGAGGTGTCGAGCGGCGACCGTGAAACGGTGCAGCCGGCCGTCGACGTACGACGTCGAGGCGGTCACCTCGACCTGCTGTCCGACCGCGCTCGCGCCGAGGTGCTCCAGGGAGATCCGGGTGCCGACGCTGGTCGCGCCCTCGTCCAGGGAGTCCTCGATCGCGGAGCAGGTCGTCGCCTCGCACCACGCGAGCAGCCGGGGCGTGCCGAGCACCTCGAGGCTGCCGGAGCCGACCGCACGGGCGGTGTCCTCCTCGGTCACGGTGAAGGTCAGGGTGGCGTCCACGGTCAGTCCAGTCTCTTGGTGAAGGCGATCAGGCGGACCCCGGGGACCGGCTGCCAGTCGCGTGCGGGTGCCCGCTCGAAGCCGAGCCGCCCGTAGAGCCGGTGCGCGCCGGCCATCTCGGGCAGGCTCGACAACACCACGGCGCGAGCCCCCTGCTCGGCGGCCCGGTCGACGGCGTGCCGGGCCAGCGCCTCGCCGACCCCCGTCCCGCGCGCCTCGGGGGCGACCGCGAGCATCCGGAACTCGCCCTCGTCGGGCCCGGCGAGCTCGCGCCACGGCGAGCCCGGTGGACACACGGTGACGTTGCCGAGCACCCGGTCGCTGTCGTCGGGCGTGGCGACCCAGAGCTCGGCGTCGCGGTCGCGGGACGCGGCGTCGCGCAGCCGGGCGAGGTAGGGGTCGTCGGGGCCGAGGGTGAAGTCGGCGTACGCCGCCACCGTCACGTCCCCCGCGGCCTCGTGGTCCGCCGGGGTGGCCCGGCGCAGGCGCACCACGTCAGATGCCGAACGTGGCCCGCGGGTAGGCCGCGTCCACGTCGGTGATCACGTTGACGAGGTAGGGGACGTCCGAGGCGAACGCGCGGTCGATGGCCGCCCCGATCTGGCGCGGGTCGGTCACGGTCTCGCCGGCGCCGCCCAGGGCCTTGACCACCTCGTCGTACTTCGTGCGCGGCGCGAGGTCGGCGACGACGTCGTAGCCGTACAGCATCTGCATCGGGCCCTTCTCCAGGCCCCAGGCGGAGTTGTTGCCCATCACCATGACGACGGGCAGGTCGTGACGCACCAGGGTGTCGACGTCCATCAGCGAGAAGCCGGCGGCGCCGTCTCCGAGGAGCAGCACGACCTGCGCGGAGGGGCGTGCGATCCGGGCGGCGATCGCTCCGCCGAGCCCGGCACCCAGGCAGCCGTAGGGGCCCGGGTCCAGCCAGCCGCCGGGCCGCTTCGGCTCGACGAACTTGCCCGCGAAGCTCACGAAGTCGCCGCCGTCACCGATGACCACGGCGTCGTCCGCCAGCCGCGGCACCAGCTCCCCGTAGATGCGGGCCGGGTGGATGGGGTCGGCCTCGGCGCCGAGCAGGGCGCGGTCGCGCTCGGTCGCCGACGCGACGCCGGCCTGCAGGTCACCGACCCAGGCGCTCCAGTCCGGCCGGCGCGGTGCGCGCTCGAGCGCGGCGAGGAGGCCGTCGAACACGGAGGTCAGGTCCCCCGACACGGCCGACGCGAGCGTGGCGTGCGTCGAGAGCTGACCGGCGGAGTCGGCGACGTGCACGACCCGGGCGGGCTCGGCTCCCTCCTCCCTGGCGCCGAAGACGCCGTAGCCCAGCCGGAAGTCCAGGGGCGTCCCGACCACGACGACGAGGTCGCTGCCGCCGAGCGCCTGTCCGCGGGCCTTCGTGGCGAGCAGCCGGTGGCCGCCGGGCACGACGCCGCGGCCCATCCCGTTGGTGATCGTCGGGATCCCGACCGCCTCCACGAAGCGCAGGGCGGCCTCCTCCGCGCCGTCGGCCCAGACGTCGGTGCCGAGGATCAGCACCGGGCGCGCGGCACCAGTGAGCAGGCCGGCGACCTCGGCGAGCTTGTCGGTGTCGGGGTCCGCGCCCCGGTTCGTGCGGCCGGCGGGCGCCGGACCGGATGCGGAGCCGAAGAACTCGTCCATCGGCACGTCCACGAAGACCGGGCCGCGGTGCGAGGACCCCGCCGCGGTGAAGGCCTCGTCCATGCCGCCGAGCACGGCGCCGGCGGTGTGCAGTGTCCTCGCCAGCTTCGAGACCGACGCCACGATCGGCGGCTGGTCGAGCTCCTGGAGGCTGCCGCTGCCCCAGCGGTTGGCCGGGGCCCGCCCGCCCACCACGACCATCGGGGAGCCGGCGAACTGGGCCTGCGCGATCGCGCTCACGCCGTTGGTGACTCCAGGCCCGGCGGTGAGCACCGCGAGCCCGGGGACCCGGGTCAGCTTGCCGGTGGCCTCGGCGGCGAACGCGGCGGTCTGCTCGTGGCGCACGTCCAGCAGCCGCATCGGCGGGTCGGCCTTCACGGCACCGTCGTACATCGGGAACACGTGCGCGCCGGACAGCGTGAACATGGTCTCGACGCCGTGCGCGCGCGCGACGGCGACGGCGAGCTCGCCGGAGTGCCCGCTGAGGTCGGTGCCGGCGGAGGTCGAGGGGTGGGCTTCGCTCATGCCCGCAGGTTACCCACAGGTACGCCGGATCCGCCCGGACGTCAGGGCGTCGGGCGGAGGTAGTGCGGGTTGGTCGCCTTGAGCGCGTCGACGAGCACCAGCAGGAGGTCACTGCGCACCGCCGGGGCGGCGCCACCGAGCGACAGCTGGAGGTAGAGCGCCCGCAGGTAGGCCTCGGCGTTGCCGGTGGCCAGGAACGGGTCGCCGTCGGTGCCGGTGCCGGAGCGCGCGGCGGCCGCGGCCAACCGGGCGACCCAGGGCTCGAGCACGCTCAGCGGCACGATGTTGCGGCGCAGCAACCGCATCGTGGCCATCGCGATCCGGTCGGGTTCGCCGTTGGCGAAGACGTGGTCGACCGGCAGCAGCACTCGGTCGGCCAGCACGTCGAGGAGCACGGTCAGCTCGGAGGTCGCGAAGTGCGGCGACTCCGCGAGCGCCCCGATCGCGTCCGCGCCGTGCGCGACCGTGTGCGCCCAGCCCTTGCCCGGCACGAAACCGCGCACGTCGGCCTCGCGGAGGTACCAGGTGGCGACCCGGTCCCCCCAGTCGAAGATCTTCGCGGACGGGACCAGGGCCCGGGCGTTGTCGCGGTCGATGCACTCGGCCAGGACGAGCACGGAGAAGGCGCGCCGGAACACGGTGTCGGTGTCCCGGTCGCCGAGGCCGACCTTCAGGCCCGCGGCCATGCCGTCGCCCAGGCCGGCCAACAGGTGGTCGTAGACACCGCGGTCGATCCAGGTGGACAGCGCGGGGTAGGCGGTGCCGTCCCGCAGGGCGGGATCCGGTGAGCCCAGCATCCGCGTGAGCTCCGCGGTGAGGTCGTCCAGGGGGCGGTCCGAGGGCACCACCAGCCCGTCGGACAGGACCCGATTCCAGTACGACGCTGACATGACGTCCATACTGCCAAAGGCCCCGGACGGGTCATCCGGCGGTGGGTGCGCACCTTTACTCTGGCACCGTGCCGTCCCTCAGCGAGCTGGTCCGCAGCCACACGGACCTCGACGACGAGGACGTGGCGTGGGTCCAGCTGCTCCAGGCCGACTGGCAGATCATCGCGGACCTCTCGTTCGCCGACCTCGTGCTGTGGCTCCCCGACCGTGAGGGCAAGGGCTTCTGGGCGGGTGCCCAGATGCGGCCCACGACCGGTCCCACGGCGTACGTCGACGACGTGATCGGGACGTTCGTGCCCGTGGGGCGCCGGCCGATGATCGACGCGGCGTACTCCGAGGGGCGCCTGGTGCGCGAGGGCGACCCGGAGTGGCGCGACGACGTGCCGGTGCGGGTCGAGACGATCCCGGTCCGGCGCGCGGGGCGGGTGATCGCGGTCGTCGCCCGCAACACCAACCTGCTGGGGGTGCGCACGCCCAGCCGGCTCGAGCTCGCCTACCTCCAGACGGCGGCGGACCTCACCCAGATGATCGCCCACGGGTTCTTCCCGGAGGCCGGGCAGCGCAGCGACCACGCCGACTCGCCGCGGGTGGGCGACGGCTTCCTGCGCGTCGACGCGGCCGGACGCGTCGTCTACGCCAGTCCCAACGCGCTGTCGGTCTACCGGCGGCTCGGGCTCTCCGGCGACCTCGCCGGCCTCTCCCTGGCCGAGCTCACCCGCGACCTGGTGCCCCCGCGGCGACGCCCCGACGAGGAGACGCTGAGCGCCGTGCTCGGCGGCCGCGCGCACCGCGACACCGAGATCGGCACCGACGAGGTGTCGCTGATCGTCCGGGCGATCCCGCTGCGGCCGACGGGTGACCACATCGGTGCGCTGGTCCTCGTCCGCGACGTGACCGACCTGCGGCGGCGCGACCGCGAGCTGGTCACGAAGGACGCCACCATCCGCGAGATCCACCACCGGGTGAAGAACAACCTCCAGACGGTCGCGGCGCTGCTGCGCCTCCAGGCGCGTCGGATGGACTCCGAGTCCGCCCGCTCGGCGCTCGAGGAGGCCGTCCGCAGGGTCGGCACGATCGCGATCGTCCACGAGACCCTGAGCCAGGCGGTCGAGGAGCACGTCGACTTCGACGACATCGCCGACCGGCTGGGCCGGATGGTGACCGAGGTGAGCGCGGTGGGGAGCCGGGTCCGGGTGACCCGCGTGGGCGGGTTCGGGGTGCTGCCCTCCGAGGTGGCCACGGCGCTCGCCATGGTGCTGACCGAGGTGCTCCAGAACGCCGTCGAGCACGGCTACGACGCGACCCAGGAGGTCGACGAGGTGGGGAGCATCGTCGTCACGGTGCACCGGCTGGTGGGTCGGCTGCACCTCACGGTCGACGACGACGGCCACGGCCTGCCCGAGGGGTTCGACCTGGACGGGTCGACCAACCTCGGGCTCTCGATCGTGCGCACGCTCGTGGAGTCCGAGCTGGGGGGTCAGCTCGCGCTGGGACCCGTCCCGCACGGACCGGGCACCAGGGCCGCGGTCGACGTACCCCTGGACTGACTACGCGGTGCGGACGCGGGCCCGGGCGTTGCGGCGCTTGAGCGCGCGGCGCTCGTCCTCGCTGAGACCGCCCCACACGCCGTGGTCCTGACCAGCCTCGAGCGCCCACGCGAGACACTGCTCGCGCACCT